>JAXDJK010000537.1:0-4555 GCA_034665665.1 Acidobacteriota bacterium | reverse complement strand
GCGACGCTGTACTTCAAGAAGTTGATCACCCTGCAGACGGCGCTTTCACGGTCGTCGAATCCGGACGAGCTCCAGGAGATGATCTCCCGCGGCGCCGGTACGCTGCAGCCGCAGGGCACCGCGCAGCCAGTTGGCGCGCGGCCGCGAACGGTGTAAAAAGGGTGTCGGCTGGCAGCTCTCAGCTCTCAGGGGCGGCCCGCCGGGTGCAAAATAGACCTGATAGCTGAGACCTGAGAGCTGCAAGAGGAGCAACATGCCGACTTTCGAGTGGAAGGGTACAGGGCGGAACGGACAGTCGCAGACAGGCGTGCTCGTGGCGGATTCGAAAGATGCCGTCATCAACATGATGCGCCGGCAGCAGGTCGTCGTCACCGCGGTCAAGGAGAAGGGGAAAGAGATCGCGCTGCCGAAGTTCGGCGGCAAGGTGCCGCCTCAGTCGGTATCCATCTTCACCCGGCAGTTCTCCGTCATGATCGACGCCGGTCTGCCCCTCGTGCAGTGCCTGGAGATCCTCGCCTCCCAGCAGGACCACAAGGTCTTCAAGCGCACGCTCATCCAGATCCGGCAGGACGTCGAGTCGGGGTCCAACCTCGCGGACGCGATGCGCAAGCACCCCAAGGTCTTCAACGACCTCTTCACCAACATGGTCGCGGCCGGTGAGGCGGGCGGTATCCTCGATACCATCCTCCAGCGTCTGGCCACCTACATCGAAAAGTCGGTCAAGCTCAACTCGCAGGTCAAGTCGGCCATGATCTATCCGGTGGCCGTCATCTCCATCGCCGTCATCGTGGTGATGGTCATTCTCTGGAAGGTCATCCCGGTCTTCGCCTCCCTCTTCGAAGGCCTCGGCGCCGAGCTTCCGCTCCCCACCGTGGTGGTCATCAAGCTCTCGAACTTCATCGCCAGCTTCTGGTGGATGATCGGCGGCGGCACGTTCATCTCCATCTATGGCATCCGCAAGTACCACGAGACCTACAAGGGCAAGCGCGTCCTCGACAACATCCTGCTGAAGGCGCCGATCCTCGGCATGCTTCTCCGCAAGATCGCCGTGGCGCGCTTCTGCCGCACCCTGGCCACGCTGACTTCCTCCGGCGTTCCGATCCTGGACGGTCTGACCATCACCGCCCGCACGGCCGGCAACTCCATCATCGAAGACGCGATCATGCGTACCCGCAAGTCGGTCGAGGAAGGCAAGACCATCAGCGAGCCCCTCGGCGACACGGATGTCTTCCCCTCCATGGTCGTGCAGATGATCGCCGTGGGCGAGCAGACCGGTGCGCTCGACACCATGCTCACCAAGATCGCCGACTTTTACGAGGACGAGGTCGACACCGCGGTGGCCGGCCTGATGAAGCTCCTCGAGCCGGTGCTCATCGCCTTCCTCGGCGTGGCCATCGGCGGCATCGTCATCGCGATGTACATGCCGATGTTTGCTTTGATCGGCCAGGTGGGGTGACGCTCCGCGTCGTCCCCGCCTCCGGCTCCGGCAGGCGAGGACCATGAACACCATGTCGAACGACACCCGGCTGCTGATCGCGGTCCGGGTGGTCGTCGTCACCACCCTCCTCCTCGCGGCGCTGATCATTCAGTACACCGTCCGCGAAGTCCTCCCGATCAACTACCTCTACATCGTCGCCGCGCTTACGTACGCGATGACGCTCGGCTACATCGGCCTCGCGAACTGGATCCCCTCCCGCTCCGCGAACCTGATGATCCAGACCATCGGCGACCTGGCCATCGAGACGCTCCTGGTCTACTTCACCGGCGGTCTCGACTCGCCGTTCTCCTTCCTCTACCTCGTCTCGATCATCACCGCGTCGATGCTCCTCTACCGCCGCGGTGGCCTCCTGGCCGCGTCCGGCGCGGCCATCCTCTACGGCGGTCTGACGGACCTGATGTACTACGGCGTCGTCCCGATGCCGGAGCAGGCGCTGTTCCTCCCCACGGCCTGGACCTCCTCGCGGCTCTACTTCAACCTCACCGCGAACTTTGCCGGCTTCTACGCCACGGCCCTCCTCACCTCGTACCTCTCGGAAAAGCTCCAGCGCACCTCCGAGGAGCTGGACGCGAACCGTCAGAACCTCGCGGCGCTGCGCGCGTTGAACCAGAACGTCGTCGAGTCGATCCCCTCGGGACTGATCACTGTCTCTCCGTACGGCACCGCGTCGTTCGTCAACCCGGCCGGCGCACAGATCCTCCAGGCCGCGCCGCTGGCCATCCTCGGCCGGCATGTGACGGAGCTCGGCTTCTTCGAGCTGGCCGAATGGGAGGAAGCGCGCGCGGACCTCATCAGCGGCGCGATCGTCCGTCGCGAGATCGACCTGCCGCTCGGCAACGAGCGGCGCAGCATCGGCTTCGCCGTCAGCCCCCTCTCCACGCTCGAAGGCCAGGCCGCCGGCTACACGCTGATCTTCCAGGACCTCACCGAGATGAAGAAGCTCGAAGGGGCGCTGCGTCTCAAGGACCGCATGGCCGCCGTCGGCGAGCTTTCCGCCGGCATTGCCCACGAGATCCGTAATCCCCTCGCGGCCATCGCCGGTTCCGTGCAGGTGCTGAAGGGCTCGAAGTCCCTCACCTCGCAGGAGCAGCGGCTGATGTCCATCGTGCTGAAGGAGTCGGAGCGGCTGAACAAATCAATCTCCGACTTCCTCCGCTTCGTCCGTCCGCAGGAGAAGCGCGCCCTGGAATTCGACGTCGCGGCCAGTCTCTCGGAGACCCTCGATCTCCTGGCTAACTCCTCGGAACTGCACGCGCAGCACGAGATCCGCCGCGAGATCCAGCCGCCGTCGTTCTCCATCGTCGGCGACGCCGACCAGATCCGCCAGGTCTTCTGGAACATCGCCCGCAACGCCCTGCAGGCCATGCCTCACGGCGGCGCGCTCACCGTCCGCACCCGCGTCGAAGACAGCAGTTACGAGATCACGTTCGCCGACAACGGCCGCGGCATCTCCGAGGCCGACCTGCAGAGCCTTTTCCAGCCCTTCCGCACCAACTTCCCCAGCGGCACCGGCCTCGGCATGGCTATCTCCTTCCGCATCGTCCAGGAGCACGGCGGCCGCATCGACGTGGCCTCGCGCGAAGGGGAGGGGACTTCCATTACCGTGAGCCTCCCCAGCTCAGGATAAACTGCCCTCCCAAACCCAGTGGACGACCGCATCCTCTCCGCAGCGCCTGTCGAAGACGATCTCCAGACCGAGCTCTCCCTCCGCCCCAAGCGGCTGCGGGAGTACATCGGGCAGGGGAAGGTCAAGGCGAACCTCGAGATCTCCATCGCCGCCGCTCGCAAACGCAACGAGACCCTCGACCACGTCCTCCTCTTCGGCCCCCCGGGCCTCGGTAAGACCACCCTCGCGAACATCGTCGCCAATGAGATGGACGCCAGCGTCCGCACTACCTCCGGCCCCGCGCTCGAAAAGCCGGGCGACCTGGTGGGAATCATCACGAACCTGGAAGCGGGCGAAGTGCTCTTCATCGACGAGATCCACCGCATGCCCGCCACCGTCGAAGAGATCCTCTACTCGGCCATGGAGGACTTTCACATCGACGTCGTGATCGGCCAGGGCCCCGCCGCCCGTACGATGAAGTTCGAGCTCCCACACTTCACGCTCATCGGCGCCACTACCCGCGCCGGCCTCCTCACCGCGCCGCTCCGGGCCCGCTTCGGCATCGTCCACCGCCTCGATTTCTACGACGTGGACTCGTTGAACATCATCGTCCGCCGCTCGTCCGAGATCCTGAACATCCCCATCGACCGGGAAGCCTCCGTCGAGCTGGCCCGCCGTTCCCGCGGCACGCCACGAATCGCCAACCGCCTTCTCCGCCGCGTCCGCGACTTCGCCGAAGTGCGCCACGAAGGCAAGATCGACGTGGCCATCGCCCGCGAAGCCCTGCACATGCTCGAAGTCGACGAATACGGCCTCGACGAGATCGACCGCAAGCTCCTCGTCACCGTCATCGAGCGCTTCAACGGCGGCCCCGTCGGCCTCAACGCCCTCGCGTCATCGATCGCCGAGGACCGCGGCACCATCGAAGACCTCTACGAGCCCTACCTCATCCAGATCGGCTTCCTCCAGCGCACCCCCCGCGGCCGCGTGGCCAGCAAGCTCGCCTACGATCACCTCGGCTACAAGATGAGCGCAAGACACCAGCGCGATCTGTTCTGAGCTTTAGCTGGACCCGTCGATGAATGGGTCCACTGCAATGAAAGGGAACGCTTCCCGGCTCTTCGACCATAGGTCGAACAGCGATTTGCCGCGGCTGTACGACCTGCCACGCGCTTCCCCTGTCGCGATCAGCAGGCCGGTACCGACCATCGCTTTCAAGTCGCGGCTCGCAATCTGATCGGACACGTCCGCCGCCTTCCGATAGGTGCCGTTGCGGACGCGAAATCCGACGGTGGCGTCAAACAAGGCGTAAATCGCACGCTCCGGCAGGCCTTTCGCCTTGACCATCTCTTCGAGCTCGCCCCATATCGCGGATGTCCGTTCCGCGCGAACACGCAGGAGCTCGGCCTGCTGGTAGTGCGCTTTCAAATTGAGGCGAATCCACGCTCTGG
>JAXDJK010000536.1:0-7147 GCA_034665665.1 Acidobacteriota bacterium | reverse complement strand
GAACAGCGGCAGCGTGCCGGTGGCGCCCGCCGCGCCTCGTGCGCCGGAGCCGACGCCTCCGCCACGATTCAACACGGAGAAGCTGAAAGCGGTCGAGCCCGATCGCGTGCCGGTGTCGCAGCCGGTCTTTCCGGTTGCCGCTCCGGCGCCGGCCGCACGTGTGGAAGAGGACGAACCGACCGACGGGGTGAAGTTCGGGCAGTACGTGCTGATCGAGAAGATCGCCACGGGCGGGATGGCCGAGGTCTGGAAAGCGCGCATGCGCGGCGTGGAGGGCTTCCAGAAGATCGTCGCGATCAAGAAGATCCTTCCTCACCTCTCCGACAACCAGGACTTCATCGAGATGTTCATCGATGAGGCCAAGCTGGCGGCGCAGCTCAACCACAACAACATCATCCATATCTACGACCTCGGCAAGATCCAGAGCTCGTACTACATCGCGATGGAGTACATCGACGGCTTCGATCTGAAGACGATCCTCCGCCGCGGCCAGGAGCGCGACACACCGATGACGGTGGAGCTCGCGCTGTTCATCGCTTCGAAGATCGCCTCCGCCCTCGATTACGCGCACCGCAAGCGCGACTTCGAGGAGAAGGACATGGGCATCGTCCACCGCGACGTCTCGCCCCAGAACGTCCTGATCTCGCAGGAAGGCGACATCAAGCTGTGCGACTTCGGCATCGCCAAGGCCGCGTCCAAGGCCTCGCACACGCAGGCCGGCGCACTCAAGGGCAAGCTGCAGTACATGTCCCCCGAGCAGGCGTGGGGCCGCGCGATCGATCGCCGGTCGGACGTCTTCGCGCTGGCCACGGTGCTGTTCGAGCTGCTCACGGCGCGGAAGCTGTTCACGGGTGACAACGAGCTGTCGATCCTCGAGCAGGTGCGCGAGGCGCGGGTGCAGCCGCCGTCGCTCTATAACGATGAAGTGAACCCCGAGGTCGACAAGATCGTCCTCAAGGCCCTGCAGAAGGATCCGGCCAATCGCTACCAGTCGGCCGGCGAGATGGCTCGTGACCTGGACGCGGTGCTCTACAGTTTCCGTCCGACGCCGACGAGCGCCGACCTCGCCATCTTCATGCACCGTCTTTCCTCGGCGGAGCCGATTCCGGAGCCGGTGCACGAAGAGCCGGAGCCGTTCCGTCCGGAGCCGCCGCGTGCCGTTCCGCCGCCGCCGATCGTCGTGCCTGTCGCTGCGCCGGCGTATGCCGCG
Source organism: Acidobacteriota bacterium (assembly GCA_034665665.1). GTDB lineage: Bacteria > Acidobacteriota > Thermoanaerobaculia > Gp7-AA8 > Gp7-AA8 > DASWOB01. The sequence goes on along the minus strand of JAXDJK010000536.1, from coordinate 5,937 downwards.
CCGGTCGCCGCGGTGCCGGTTGCCGCAGCGATCCCGGCCACTCCGGACTACGGCGCGATTCCGGAGCCGGTGAAGCGCAAAGCGGCGGCGCCGCTGATCGGCATGGCCGCTGGTCTGGCTGCTGTCGCCATCGGCGCGTATCTGGTTCTCGGCCGCAAAGGCGACACCGCCGCGCCAGCTGCACCGACGACCTCCGCCTCGGCGCTCACGCCTCCGGGCGCGACCGGCACCGCTCCACTCGTGCCAGGCACCAGCACGGCGACGACGACGGCGGCCGCCACTTCGACCGCACCGCTCATCGATCCGTCGCTGGTCGATCAGGAAGTAGCGAAACGTCTGGCCGCCGAGCGCGCACGGCTGGAGGCGCAGTCGCGGGCGCAGCAGACCGCGGCCGCGGCGACGACCACCCTGGCTCCGGCCCGCGTCGTGGTTCCCCCGCCAGTCACGGCCACGGTCGCGCAGCAGCCCGCGCCGCAACCGGTGGAAACGCGTCCGGCCCCCGAGCCGGTGGAGACGCGTCCCACGCCGGCACCGGTCGTCGAAGCGCCGGCGCAGCAGGCTCCCGCGCAGGCCGCACGCGCTCGCGAAGGCGATCTCGTGCCGGTGGGTACGGACGGCCTGGCCATGCCGCGCCTGGTCCGCCGCGCGGCGGTGCCGTATCCGGCCATGGCGCGGCTGCAGAAGATTCAGGGGACGGTGATCACGACCGTCCTGGTTTCCGAGACCGGCTCGGTGCTCGACGTCAAAGTGATCCGCGGGATCAAGAGCTCGGTGGGGCTCAACGAGGCAGCGGAGCAGATGATGCGCCGCTCCACCTTCGCGCCCGCGACGAAGGACGGCGTGCGCGTGAGGACCTGGATGACGGTGCCGGTCGAGTTCAAGTTATGATGAATTTTCGGAGAATGTGAAGATGCCGATTCTGACGGACCAGCAACGCAAGTTTTACGAGACCACCCTGCAGGTCACCAAGCAGGAGATCAGCGATCTGAAGGACGGGATCGAGGAAGAGCTGTCGAAGGTGAAGGACCGCATCGCCGAGCTGCAGTCCGCGATCAATGCCTCCAAGCAGATGTACTCCGCCGCCTGCACGCGCCTCGGCATCCCCAACGATCTGGACGACGACGACGGCGGCGAGTCGTAGGCTGAGATTCACGGTCGTCCTGCTGCTGCTTCTGTCGTGCGCGCCTGCACGCGAAGCGGTCACCACACAGGATGATCTCGGCCGGGCCGTGGCGATTCCGGCGCACGTGCGTCGCGTGATCACGCTGGCACCCAACATCACGGAGCTGGTCTACGCGATTGGTGCGGGCGATCGCGTGGTGGGGACGGACGATGTCTCGAACTACCCGCCTGCCGCGGCGCGGCTGCCAAAGGTCGGCAGCATGCAGCCGAACGTGGAACAGATCACGGCGCTGAAACCGGATCTGGTCCTGGCATCCACCGAAGGCAATCATCCGAGTCTGGCGCCTGCGCTGGCTGCCGTTGGGATCCCGCTGTACGTCGTCCGCACGGATCGCCTGCCGGAGATCGCCACGGCCATGACGCGACTGGGCGAAGTGCTGGATGCGCCTGCTGCGCCCGCGGCGGCGCGCACGCTCACCGCGGACATCGCCGCGCAACGCCGCACGCGCGCACATGCGCCGCGCATCCTCTTCGCCGTCTGGACCGACCCGCTCTACGTCGGCGGTCATGAGACGTTCGTGGACGACCTGCTGGTGTTGACCGGCGCGCGGAACGCGGTGGAAGTCACAGGCTGGCCGCAGTACTCGCTCGAATCGCTCGCTGCCCATCCGCCGGACCTGATCCTCTATCCGCGCAAGTCCGTGAACGCGCAGCAAATGGCCGTATTGCTGGAGAAAGCGGGCGACCTGCACGTGCCCTCGCGTGCGATCGATGAGGATGTGTTCACGCGCCCCGGCCCTCGGGTGGGGGAGGCGGCGAAGGGCCTGAACGCGATCCTCGACGGCAAGTAGGTCGCTTATGCTGCGGCCACCAAATGCCTCACTCTGACCGGCTGGCGCGTCCGGCGCTTCTGCTCACGCTTCTGCTGCTGGTGACGCTCGCGGTAGCCGTCGCGATCGGAGCCACGCGGCTGTCGTGGCCGTCGGTGTGGGCGGGCGACGAGACGGCGCGCGCGATCCTGCTCCGCATCCGCCTGCCGCGCGTGCTGCTGGCCGCGGCCATCGGGGCAACGCTCGCTGTGGCAGGCGTGACGTTCCAGACGCTGCTCCGCAACCCGCTGGCCGATCCATTCATCCTCGGCGTCTCCGGCGGTGCGGCGTGCGGCGCGGCCGTTTCGACGGCCCTCGGGTTCGGACGCATCCCGGGCGTGGTGCCGCTGGTGGCCTTTGCCGGTGCGTGCGGCGCGACGGCGGCCGTGTTCCTGCTGGCGCGGCGGCGCGATCACACCGATCCCACGCGGCTGCTGCTTTCCGGCCTCGTGCTCAACGCGTTCTTCTCCTCGGTGATCCTGATCGCGTTCTCGCTCTCGAAATCGAGCGACCTCACTGCCGCGCTGCGCTGGATGATGGGCACGCTCTTCGGCGCGACCTGGACGAGCGTGCTGCTGGTGACTTCGCTGCTGGTGCTGGGGATGGCGGTGCTGGCGTTCCTGGCGAACGATCTCCGTCTGCTGGCCTTCGGCGAGGAGGACGCGAAAGCGCGCGGCGTGAATGTCGAGCGGGTGAAGCTGATCGGCTTCGCGGCGGCGTCGATCGTCACCGGCGCGGCCGTGGCGGTGAGCGGGATCATCGGCTTCGTCGGTCTGCTCGTTCCCCACCTGATCCGCCTGATCTGGCGGCGTGACTTCCGCGCTCTGCTCCCGCTCTGCGCCCTCGGCGGCGCGATCCTCGTGGCCGATGCCGATCTCCTCTCGCGCGTGATCGTCCCCAGCGCGGAGCTGCCGGTCGGGGCGTTCACTGCCATCCTCGGCGTGCCGTTCTTTCTCTCGCTGCTGCGGAGAGCGCGTTGATGCTCGAGCTGCGCAACGTGTCGTACGACTACGCCGGCGCGCCGGCCATCCGCGATGTCTCGCTCGTCCTCGGCGAGCGCCAGCTGGTCGCACTCACAGGTCCGAATGGCTCCGGCAAGTCGACGCTCCTCAAAGCCGCCGCGCGCGTGCTCACCCCGCACTCCGGCACCGTGCACTTTGCCGGCAAACCGCTCGCGCAATGGCCGCCGAAGGAGTACGCGAAACAGGTCGGGTACCTCCCGCAGGATCCGGATCCCGTTTTCCCGATGCGGGCCATCGACGTGGTCGTCACCGGCCGTGCGCCGTACGTCGGCCGCTTCGCCTGGGAGTCCGAGGAAGACTGGCGCCACGCCGAAGCCGCCCTCGCTCTCTGCGACGCCGCCCACTTGGCCGAACGCTATCTCGATGAAATGAGCGGCGGCGAGCGCAAACGCGTCTTCCTGGCCCGCGTCCTGGCCGGCACGCCCCGCCTGATCCTCCTGGACGAGCCGCTGGCGGCCCTCGACATCTCCCACGTCCAGCAGTTCTCCGCGCTGCTGCGCGACGTCGTCGACCGTACCGGCTGCACCGTCGTCTTCGCCGCCCACGACCTCAACTGGGCCGCCGCCTACAGCGACCGCATGCTGGTCATGCAGGATGGGCGGTTGGCGCTCGACGCGCCGCCCGCGGAGGTCATGACCGCCGCGGTGATGCAGCGCTATTTCGGCTTCTCCGCCGTGGCCGTGGAGAACGACGGGAAACGGTGGATGCTGCCGAAGGCGTGATTAGCGCCTGTAGAGTGGCGGACATACGCGAAGCGTTTGGACTGCGGTGGCCCGAGCCACCGCTTTTGTACAGCCACAGGCGCCGCACGTGTTGTTCAGAAGTCGTCGTAGATCTTCACGCGATCGATCTTCATCCGATTGACAGTTTCGACGAACGACTGCTTCGCCGTTGCTTCGAACCACGCCGCCGAGCACCAGCGATAGTCGGTTGCAGATCGTACCAGGCCGTGGTGCACCGCATTTTCGTGCGTGTAGCGCAACCGCGCCAGCCACGACTGCTCGAAGGTCAATTGCGTATCGCGAAACTGAAACCACACGCGGCCTACCTCGGCAACGGCATTTGCATCCTGCCCCGATACAGAATGCAGGCGCGTGAGCATCGCGCGGATCGCAGTCCCCTCTCCCTGTAATACCAGGTGGTAGTGGTTCGAGAGTAAACACCACGCACTGAGCCAGCAGTCGTATTGCCGCACCACCGTGAAGAGCAGCGCCTGCAGCGCATCCAACGCGGCGGGAGTCGAAAAGATGTGGCGCTTGCGGAGCGTAGAGCCGGTGATGAAGTACGAACCGGCGTCGCCAAAGCGATGAGGAGGAGCATGCGGCCAATCCACCATGCCGTTGATTCTCCCTCGGTGTTGTTTGAGGAATGCAAATCTCTACTCCGCGTGGAGGGACCTTCGGCGCCTGTGGCTGTACAAAAGCGGCAGCTCGGGCTGCCGCAGTCCAAACGCTGCGCGTATGTCGGCCACGTTTTTGGCCCGAGGCATCCGTGGAAGGTATGTCTACTGCGCGTGGAATCCACGAACCTTCGACATCGTCAACCCCGCCCCCACACACCCCATGACGCCGCAGGCGATCCAGAGGACGGTGGGTTGGCGCTGGTAGATGTATGTGCCGAGGATGGGGCCGATGACCATGCCGATGGAGAGGGACATGGACCAGAGGCCCATGTAGCGGCCGCGGTAGCGTTCGGGGGCGAGGCCGGAGATGAAGGCGCCGGCGACGGGGGCCCAGGTCATTTCGGCGAGCGTCCAGACCACGACCGTCATCGCGAAGGCGGGCATGCCGTGGGCGAGGCCGGTCAGGGCGAAGCCGATGCCGGAGAGGGCGTAGCCGATGGCGATCACCGGTTGCTGCGGCAGCCGCTGCGTCCAGGCAGTGATGCCGAGCTCGAAGATCACGATCATCGTGCCGTTGATCGACATCAGCAGCCCGTAATCGCGTGCCGTATAGCCGGACCCCGTGACATACAACGGCAGCGTCGAATGGGCCTGGAACTCGATCCACGAAATACACAGCGTGGCCAGGAGAAAGCGCAGGTAGACCGAGTCGCGCAGCGCCACCCGGAACCCCTCGGTGGCGCGCTCGTCCTTCGTCTGACCGTGCAGCCCGTGGGGCAGTGCCGTCAGCGCCACGATCCCGTAAATCAGCGACGTCAGCGCATCACCGACGAACAGATACAGGTACGAATGGACGGCCACGAAGCCGGCCGTGGCCGGACCGGCCGCGAAGCCGAGATTGACGGCCCAGCGGTAGACGCCGAACGCCGTGACCCGCTGTTCCGGCGCGACCAGGTCGCTGATCAGCGCCAGCGCTGCCGGCCGGTACAGCTCCGCCAGCGCCCCGGCGAAGAACGTCATCACCAGCAGCATCACGTAGCCGCGCGCCTGCGACAGCGCCATCATGGCCATGGCCGAGCCGAACATGGAGATGACGATGGTGTGGCGCCGGCCGATGCGATCCGCCAGGTGCCCGCCGGTCATCGACGCCACCAGGTGGCCGATCCCGTAGGCACTCACCGCCAGGCCGGCCTGCGCGGGCGTGTAGCCCTTGCCGGTCATGAACAGCACCAGGAACGGCATCACGAACGAGCCGAAGCGGTTGATGAACGTTCCGCCGAAGAGGATCCACACCGGTCGCGGGAGCAAGCGCAGGTTCTCGCGGAACGTCGGCACGGGTGCGTGAGTGTAGCAACCTCGAGAATCACTAGAATGCAGGAGGAGGCCGACGATGAGCGAAGCAGAAGCGGTGGAGAGCGGCCGCAGGGCCGGAGTGTGGTCGCGGTTTGCGACCTGGATCTCCGAGAAGTCGGGATCGACGCCGGCCTTCATGGCCGCGCTCTCCATTGTGGTGATCTGGGCCGCCACCGGGCCGATCTTTCACTTCTCCGACACGTGGCAGCTGGTGATCAACACCGGCACG
>JAXDJK010000535.1:0-8140 GCA_034665665.1 Acidobacteriota bacterium | reverse complement strand
ACAGTTCCTTATTACAGCAACGTTGGCTGAGGCTGGGCCAACCAAGCTGTGCGGGCAGCCGCCCGCCCGCCGGAGGCCCCCGGTCGTATCCCTTGTCCGCTACCCTACAACTCGCCGTCGAGATCGGCGATGACGTAGGCCAGCGCGGCGATGGCGGCGGAGTCCTGCGCGAGCGCTTTGGGATCGATCTTGTCGAGTGTATCGGCCGGGGTGTGGTGAAAGTCGAAGTAGTGGCGCGGCTCGGGGACGAGGCCGAAGCCGGGGACGCCCGCATCGGTCAGCGGCGAGGTATCGGCGCCGGTGTGCTTGGAGCTTTCCCAGCTCAACGGGGCGATGCGGTTGAGCGACTGCACGCGCGCCGTGAAGCGGGTCAGAGCGTCGCCGTGAAGCGTGGTGATGAAGCCGACCGGCGGCGCGGCGCCGGCGTCCGTCTCGATCGCGGCCACGTGGCGGGAGACTTCCTCCCGTTTCGCGGCACCGGCAAAATAAGCGCGGCCGCCGCGGAGGCCGTTCTCCTCGTTCATGAAGAGGACAGCACGGATGGTGCGCTTCGGCCGGATGCCGAGTTCTTGGAGCGTGCGCATGGTCTCCATGACCATCGCGCAGCCGGAGCCGTCATCGATCGCGCCGGTGCCGAGGTCCCACGAATCGAGATGACCGCCGATCAGCACGATCTCGTTGGGCCGCTCGCTGCCGCGAATCTCCGCCACCACGTTCGCCGACATCTTGTCCGGCAGGGTCTTCGGCGTGAGCACGAGGTGCAGGCGCACCTTCTCGCCCGATGCGATGAGGCGGTGCATCAGCTCCGCATCCTCGGGGGTGACGGCGCCGGCGGGGATCTTCGGCTGCTGTTCGTCGTAGCGAGTGGACCCGGTGTGCGGTGTGCGCAATGACGCCGAGCTGACCGAGCGGACCAGCGATGCCACAGCGCCGAATTCGGCGGCGCGGCTGGCGCCGGTACCGCGGAAGACCACCGCGTCGCCATAGGCCTCGAAGGCACGGCCGCTCTCGACGAGGGTCATGTCCATCGGCTTGTTGTAGAGGACGATTTTGCCTTTGAGCTTGGCGCGCCCGAGTTTGGCCAGATCGTCGAACGACGTGACTTCCACCACCTCGGCGGTCAGGCCCGCGGCGGGCGTGGAGACGCTCCCGCCGAGGGCCGTCAGCACGATCTTCTGATCATTGTGGGAGACCAGCCGGCCCCACTCCGCGCCGCGCACCCAGTGCGGAACCATCACCGGCTCCGTGTGCGCGTCCACGCCCCACTCGCGATACTTCTTCATCGCCCACTGCACCGCCAGGTCGGCGTTCTTCGAGCCCGACAGCCGCGGCCCGATGTGGTCCGTGAGATACGAGAGTGTCTCGTACGCACGCGGACTGGCCACCATCGTGTCGATGATCCGGTTCACGTCGGACTGTGCGAACACAGGCAACGCAAGGGCAATGGCGAGAGCGAACGTCGTTCGGCGCATAAGCAGTTGGCGGATCAGAGCTCCGTATCGATCTGCGCGCGCTGGAGGGCGCCGGAGTAATCGATGTAGATGGACTTCCATTCGGTGAAGACGTCGATGCCGGCCACGCCGGCTTCGCGGTGACCGTTGCCGGTCTCCTTCACGCCGCCGAACGGCAGGTGCACTTCGGCGCCGATGGTCGGCGCGTTGACGTAGAAGATGCCGGTGTACATGTCGCGCATGGCCAGGAAAGCGCTGTTGATGTCGCGCGTGTAGATCGATGCGGAGAGGCCGTAGCGGACGCTGTTGCCGATCTCGATCGCTTCTTCGAGCGACTTGCACTTCATCACCGCCGTCACCGGTCCGAAGATCTCCTCGGTGGCGATGCACATGTCGGACGTGACGTCGGCGAAGACCGTCGGCTCGTGGAAGTAGCCCTTGGCGTAATCACCGTCGGTGAGCGTGTGCCCGCCGGCCACGACTTTCGCCCCTTCGTCCTTGCCAATCTGGACGTACTTTTCAACCGTCTTGAGCTGGCTGGCGGAGACGCTCGGGCCCATCTGCACCTTCGGGTCGAGGCCGTTGCCGACGGTCAGCTTCTTCGCGCGTGCGGCCAGCTTCTCGACGAACTGGTCGTACACCTTCTCGTGCACGGCGATGCGCGAGGCGGCCGTGCAGCGCTGGCCGGTCGTGCCGAAAGCGCCCCAGAGCGCGCCATCGACGGCCAGGTCGACGTCCGCGTCGTCCATCACCATGATGATGTTCTTGCCACCCATCTCGAGATGGACGTGCTTGAACTGCGGCGCGCAGGCGACGTTGATGTCGCGGCCCACTTCCGTCGAGCCGGTGAAGGAGATCACCCGGACCTTCGGATTCTTCAGCATCGGCTCGCCGACTTCCTTGCCGCCGCCGGTGACGAGGTTCCAGACGCCTTTCGGCAGGCCGGCTTCCTCGAAGGCCTCGGTGAGCATGACCACCGAGAGCGGCGTGAGCGAGGCCGGCTTGATGACCACCGTGTTGCCGCAGATCAGGGCGGCCATGCCCTTCCACGCCGGGATGGCCATGGGGAAGTTCCAGGGGGTGATCAGCCCGGCCACGCCGAGGGGCATGCGCACGGCCATGTTGAACTTGTTGTGCAGTTCGGAGGGGGTGGTCACGCCGAAGAGGCGGCGTCCTTCGCCGGCGGCGAGGAAAGCCATGTCGATGGCTTCCTGGATGTCGCCTTTGGTCTCGTCGACGACCTTGCCCATTTCGCGGGTCATCTCGCGGGCCATCTTCTCTTTATCGCGCTTGAGGATGTCGCCGACGCGGTAGAGGATCTCGGCGCGTTTCGGCGCCGGGGTGAGGCGCCACGACTCGTAGGCCTTCGCGGCGGCGTCGACGGCGTCGTCGAGGTCGGCGGCGTTGGACTCCTGGAAGGTGCCGATCAGGTCATCGTGATCGGCGGGGTTGCGGTTCTCGAACACCTGGCCGGTGCGGGAGGCGACCCACTCGCCGTTCACATAGTTCTTGTATTCGCGCGTTTCGCGCAGGCCGGCCTGGGGCGCGGCGGACTTCGTATCGATCGCTGTCATTGATTCACTCCGGTTACAGGGTCATTTCGCTTTGGCGGGCTCGCTGCCGGCGGTTTCCTGCGGACGGGCCGAGCCCATGTCGACGGAGCCACGGAAGCGGGCGCCGTCGGCCACGATGATTTTGGGGGCTTTGATGTTGCCGTCGACGATGGCGCTGGCGACGAGCTCGACGCGGTCATCGGCCGAGATGTCGCCGGTGAGCTTTCCTTCGATGGTGACGTTGCGGGCGTGGACGGTGGCTTCGATCCTCGCTTTGGTGCCGACGCGGAGGTCGCTGGTGATGTTGATGTTGCCGCGGACCGTGCCTTCGATGACGACCGGCTCGGAGCCGGTGATGGTGCCTTCAATGGTGAGATTCGGGCCGAAAAACGTCCCGCCCGGGAGGACGATCGAGCCCACCCGAGGCTCGGGCCGTGGGGCAGGAACGGGATCTTTGGAGAAGAGGGCCATGCGTTGAGACACCTCGGGTAAAAAGTGGGCGCGAAGCATAGCATGGGCATCCGGCGGGCTGGACCGGGGCGGATTCGCTACGGATGAGCATCAATAGATTGCGGAATCCACGGAACCGTAGCGAATGTACGGCAAATTGAACCCCAGGGGAGTGGATGCGAGGACCGGAATCAGCTCAACTCCTGTGCTACGAGCGTGTTACCTCACCGTAACGCGACGGCTGCAATCCTGCTACCATGCCGTGCCGCGGCGGGCCACCGCCGCCAACAAACCAGGAGGGTCTACATGCAGAAGTTGTTTCGTTGCGCCTCGGTGCTCGTCGCCGTTCTCGCGCTACTGCTCCCGCTGACCGCGGTTGCACAAACGTCTAGAACAACGGGCGCCATCACCGGTACCGTCACCGATACCTCGGGCAGTGCGCTGCCGGGCGTCACCGTCAATGTTTCCAGCCCCAACCTTCAGGGTACCCGTACTGAAGTGACGGACGCGAACGGGTCGTACTCGATCCCGGCGCTTCCGCCGGGCCGTTACCGCGTCGAGTTCACCCTCTCGGGTGTGCAGTCGCAGGTCCGCGAGGGTGTCAACGTCAACGCCCAGCAGTCGACCGGTTTGGCCGTCCAGATGTCGTTGTCGGTCAGCGAGACCGTCACCGTCACGGCCAGCCAGATCGTCGTCGACCCGACGCAGGCCACCACGCAGCACACGGTCGATGAAGATCGTCTGAAGTATGGGCAGGTCGGCTCGGCCAACCGCAGCTACCAGAATGCTCTGACGCAGGCCCCGGGTGTCGTCGCGACGGCCGGCGGTAATCCGCAGGTCTCCGGCGCCAACCTCGCCAACAACGACTACTTCGTCGACGGCGTCAACACCACCGACCCGGTCACCCACACGTTCGGCGGCAACATGGCCTTCGACGCGATCCAGGAGATCTCGGTCGTCACCTTCGGTAAGGACGCGGAGTACAAGGCGTCCGGCGGTACGGTCAACGTCATCACCAAGTCGGGTGGCAACGAGTTCTCCGGCTCGCTCGACGTCCGTTACAACGACCCCGACTTCCTCGAGGCCGGTCACGAGAAGCGCACCGCCACCCCGGCGTTCTTCGGCGGCCCCCCGGGCGCCTCGTCCCTCCGCTACGACAAGAGCGTGCAGACCGCGAAGTCCGAGCAGCCGCAGGCCACGTTCGGCGGCCCGATCCTTCGCGACAAGCTGTGGTTCTTCGTCGCCACCCACAAGCCGAAGACGGTTCAGCAGGCTCCGAACCTCAACGGCTTCCAGCCGGGAGCGCGTACCTTCGAAGGCTGGAACACCCACGCCAAGCTGACCCTCACCCCGTGGGCCAACCAGACCTTCACGGCCAAGTACACGGACAGCAACGCCACCATCTCGAACTCGCAGTTCAGCTCCCTCGTGCCGACCGAGGCCGACTCGCAGCAGGAGCAGGCAAGCTGGATCTACGCGCTGGCCTATGACGCCGTGCTCACCTCCAAGTGGCTCGGCAACCTGCAGTACTCGCATCGCCCGGGCGAGCTGATCACCGGCCCGATGAGCGGCGACCTCACCACCGTCGGCGTGATCAACAACGCCAACAACATCCGCTCGGTCAACTACACCAACTATCAGGGCCGCACCAGCGAGCGCGATGAGCTCATCGCGTCGACCACCTACTACCTCGAGCGCTTCGGTACGCACGCGTTCAAGGCCGGTCTCGGCTTCGACCACAACGAGTTCACCAGCTTCAACCAGGGCACCGGCGATCCGTCCACCATCCCGGGCTTCAACGCGGCGAACTTCTGCTCGCCGGCGTTCGGTTTCCCGACGGGCACGCAGTGCTCGGCCCTCATCCGCACCAACGTCTCGGCCACGATCCCGCAGCGCGTGGTCCTCTCCTCCATCTCGCCGGAGAGCACCGTCGGCGCCGACACCACCTCGTTCTACGTCCAGGACGAATGGCGTCCGATCCCGCGCCTGACCGCGCGTCTCGGCGTTCGTTATGACACCACTTCCTGGGACAACAACGGCGGCAACGCCGTCCCAGACTTCGAGCTGCTCCAGCCGCGCGTCGGCCTGGCGTACGACATCTTCAACAATGCGTCGTCCGTCATTCACGCCTTCGGCGGCAAGATCGGTGACGAGAACCAGCTCACCCTGCCGAGCTTCGGCGTGAAGCAGTTCAGCGCCACCCGTAACTTCGATCTCGTCAACGGTGTATATGTCCGCAACCCGGTCGGTGAGTCGACGTCCCTGTCGGGCACGCCGATCGATCCGTCCCTGTCGGCCAGCTTCAGCAACCAGTACAGCGCCGGCTTCACGCAGCGCATCTTCGGCAACAGCAGCATCGACGTCACGGCCGAGTACAAGTCGACCAAGAACCTGTTCGAGGATTACTGCGGCACGATCGACGGCCCGGGCGTTCTCGACGAGTGCTTCGTGACCAACTTTGCCGGTCCGGCCGGCACGCCGAACCCGCTGCGCGGCGACTACCGCGCCGTCATCACCAAGCTGGAATCGCGTCCGTTCAGCTGGCTCGACTTCACGCTCTCGCACACCCGCTCCAAGTCGCGTGGCTCAACGGATTCGACGCAGAACGCCGCGGCCGACTTCGACTACTACCCGGTTCACTTCACCAACACCTTCGGCTACCTGTCCGATGACGCCCGCGACCGGGTCAAGTTCAACGGCTATGCACGTCTGCCGTTCCAGACCACCCTCGGCGCCTCCTACAACTGGAACAGCGGCGCGGCCTACAGCATCACCCGCACCGCCCCGCTGGTCGGCTACGGCAACCAGTTCCTCGAGCCCCGCGGCTCGCGCCGTCTGCCGCACTTCAACCAGCTCGACCTGCAGCTGCAGAAAGACTTCAGCTTCGGTCAGTACCGCTTCGGCCTGATCGGCAGCGTCATCAATGCCCTGAACTCGGAAACGATCACGGGCATCAATGGCAACGCCGGTACGCGCGCCATCAGCGATCCGAACGATCCGACCCGGGTCTTTGTCGACCCGAACCAGCAGACGGGCACCAACCGCTTCGCTGCCACGTTCCTCCAGCCGTCGAGCTTCCAGCTCCCGCGCCGGTACGAGGTCGGAGTCCGATTTGAGTTCTAAACGCCCTCCCACAGGGGCGGAAAGGGGTCCTTCGGGACCCCTTTTTTTTGCCCTCTTTCTCCTCCTCCTGACCACGCTGCCCGCCTTCGCCGCCGATCCGATCCTGAAGTGGATCAACTCTCCCGAGGCCTACTTCGCCACGAATGAAGAGCTCGATCAGTGGAAGCGGCAGGTGGTCTCCCCCGCCGACGCGCAGAAGTTCATCGAGCAGTACTGGCGCACCCGCGGTGAGGCCTTCCGTAAAGAGGTTCACACCCGCATCGAATTCGCCGACTCCAAGTTCGGCCTGGCCAAAGTCCCGGGCTCGCAGACCGCCATGGGCCGCGCCTGGATGATCCTCGGCTCGCCCAACGAGCAGAAGGTCAACCGCGGCACGTCCGGTGCGGCCATGGAAGGCTCCCCGCTGACCGGAAGCATGCAGGACAGCGCCGTGGAGCGCGGGGCCAAGGTGACGTACCGCTGGACGTATAAGAAGGACCGGCTGCCGGCGGATCTCGGCCGCCCCGAGCTGGTCATCGACTTCAATACCGACGTTTCCCGCGGCTCACAGTTCATCGAGAACCCCGGCCAGGTCGAGCCGATCCTGCGCCGCGCCGCGGCACTGATGTCGAGCCGCGCCGCGGCCTCGGTCACGGCCGGTTCCTCGCCCGGTCGTCCGTCATCACCCTCGTCACCCTCGTCACAGGCGGCACCGGCGGCACCGGACCCCCTCTGGGGTGCCACACCGGCGGCGAACGGCATCATCCTCACCGAGGAATCCTTCATCAGCCCGACGGACCGTCCGTTCCACGCCGTCAGCTTCTTCATCCCGAAGGAAGTCACCTCGTTCACGCAGTGGAACTCGGCGCTCCTGGTCTCGCTGATCCGTGATGCCACCGGCGTCCAGATCATGGGCGACCGCCGGCAGGTCGATTTGAAGGCGTACGACGGAGCGGGCAATCGCTACGTCGATCAGAGCTACGAGCTGGCCCCCGGAAAGTACGACGCGGCGTTTGCGCTGTACTCCCCCGAGGGCACGAGCATGCTCGCCAACTGGCGCCAGCAGTTCGAGGTCTACCCGGCCACCCAGACGCGCGCCACCCCGCTCCTGCTCACCAGCCGCATCGACACGCTGGAGAACCAGACCGCGTTCGATCCGTTCACCTTCGTGGCCACCAAGTACGCCGTCCGCGGCGACCGGCGCTTCCTGGCGAGCGACAAGATCAGCTTCTTCACCGTCGTGCAGAGCCCCACCGGCGATACGCCGAAGCTCATGCAGAAGATGACCATCACCAAGAACGGCCAGCCGTTCTTCAAATCGCCCCCCGAGGATGCAGCGCTCACGCAGACCGGCCCGAAGTCGTACCTAGTCGGCATCGCCTTCGATCCCGCCACCTTCAAGCCCGGCCACTATGCCGTCGAGCTCCAGCTCCGCGACATGAACGCGCCGGAAGGCACGGAGCTGCGCACGAAGGGACACCTGGTGAAGTCGGAGTTCGACGTAGTCCAGTAACGAAGTTCCTCGGAGTTCCTCGGAGTCCCTCGGAGTTCCTCGGCAAACGCAATTCTGCCGAGGAACCCGAG
>JAXDJK010000534.1:0-4506 GCA_034665665.1 Acidobacteriota bacterium | reverse complement strand
CTTCCGGAGCTCCTGCCATGCCTGTAGCGCGGCGTCGGCGATCGGTTTGATGGATGCCCAACTGGTGCGGGCGTCGGCGGTGGGGGCGGCGTCGGCGCCATCCACCGCGGCGGCGAGTTTTTCGAGGGCGCCTTCGACGAAGCGGAGGCTGGTGGTGGTCTGGGGGAGGAGCCACCAGGCCTCGGTGAGGTTGACCTCGGAGATGGCGATGGCGCGATCGCGTTGCGGGCCGGTGAGGTTGGGGACGAGGTTCGTGGCTTCTTCGAGGGCGGCGGCGACGGCCACCTGCGCTTCTTCGATCTGGCGGGCCAGCGCGAACTGCTCGGCGTAGGCGGACGGTGGGAGGGTGATGCGCGGGTCGGGGGCGATCGTCAGCGGCTGCGTGAGCTGCTGCCCGTCGACAGTGAGGACGACTTTGTAATTGCCGGGCGGTGCCCACACGCCGTCCGCATAGGCAGCGGTGGGCGCGGCACCGCGCGCCGCATAACGTAGTGGCCAGACGAAGCGGTGCGTGCCGGCTGTGGCCTGCAGGACCGACGGCGTCCCGAGCCACTCCGGAGCTGTGCGAAGCCGGGCCGGATCGGGAAGCGGCGGCACGTCCGTGCTGCTATAGCGGCGCACGGGCGCGCCGTTGGCGTCGAAGACCTCGAGGACGACGGGCGAGGAAACCGCGGCCGGTAGGACGTAATCGATGTACGCACCGAACGGCGGATTCGGCGCCATCGGCTCATCCTTGGGCATCGGCGTGCCGGTGAAGCCGGCGCCGCGTTCGCGCACCGCGATGGCCGGTGCGAAGAGGAACGGTGCATCGGCAGGCGGCGTCTGGCGGAGCGGGGTGACGTCGTCCATGATCCAGAACGAGCGGCCGTGCGTGCCGATCACGACGTCGTTCCCGTGCACGTCGATGTCGCGTACCGAGGTCACCGGCAGGTTGCGCTGCAGCGACTGCCAGTGCTCGCCGTCATCGTTCGAGACATACATCCCGCGCTCCGTGCCGGCGTACAACAGACCGCGGCGGACCGGATCCTCGCGCACCACGTTCACGAAATGATCGGCGGCAATCCCGTTCGCGATCAGCTGCCAGCTCTTGCCGCCGTCGTGCGTGCGATAGATGTAGGGGCGGAAGTCCTCGACGCGATGACGATCGATGGCCACGTAGGCCGTTTCACCGTCGAAGTGCGAGGCCTCGATGATGCCCACCTTCGACCATGGCGTCAGCGTGGACGGCGTCACGTTCGTCCAGTGCGCTCCCTCATCGCGCGTCCGCCAGACCAGGCCATCGTCCGTGCCCACCCACAGCTCGCGATCGGCCATGCGCGACGGTGCGATCGCGTAGATCACACCGGGGCGTTTCCCGGTCGACAGTGCGGCCGTGGCTGGATCGAGATTGGCCGGCACGCCCGGCTTCTGGCGGGTCAGGTCGGGGCTGATCACGTTCCAGTGATTGCCGCCATCGTCCGTGCGGAAGAGGCGCTGGTTCGCGAAGTAGAGCACGCGCGGATCGCGCGGCGAGAAGACCAGCGGCAGTGTCCAGGTGCGGCGATCGTTTGCCAGGTGCGCGAGCGTCGGGTCGACGGACCGCGTCTGGTGCGTACGCGTATCGAGCCGGTCCACGCGGCCGCCGTAGATGACCTCCGGGTCCTTCGGATCAGGCGCGATGTTGTCGTTCTCGCCGCCGGCCGTGACTTCCCGGAACTCCGTCATATTGATCCCGTCGTAGCCGTTCGTCCGGCTCGGGACGCCCGCCGCGCCGGAGTCCTGTTGTGCGCCGTAGACGTGGTACGGAAAACGGTTGTCGGTGATGACGTGGTAGAACTGCCCGGTGGGCTGGTTGTACCAGGAGCTCCAGGTGCTGCCGCCGTTGGTCGAGACCACCGCGCCCTGATCGACGCCGAGAATCCGGCGGGCCGGCTGCAGCGGATCGATCCAGAGCGTGTGATAGTCGTCGCCGCCCGGTGCGCCTTTCACCGGCGCCCAGGTCGCCCCCGCATCGGCCGACCGGTAGAGATTCACATTGCACGAGTAAACGACGTCAGGATCGTTCGGCTCGACCGTGATGCCGCCAAAGTACCAGCCGCGGCTCCAGATGCGTGCGTCGCCGCTGGCCTTGATCCACGTCGCGCCGGCGTCGTCGGACCGGTACATCCCGCCTTCCGGTGCGTCGATGATCGCGTAGACGCGGCGCGGATTGGATGGCGCGATGGCGATGCCGATCCTCCCGGGCTTCGCCGGCAGGCCATCGCCTTTCAGCTCCGTCCACGTCGTCCCGCCGTCGATCGACTTGAACAGGCCGCTGCCCGGCCCACTGGACGGTGGATAGACGCTCCACGGCGTGCGGCGGGTCTGCCAGAGCGCGGCGTAGAGGACGTTCTGATTGCCCGGCTCGAAGGTCAGATCGATCGCGCCGGTGTCGGAGTCATTGCGGCTGAGCACGCGCGTCCACGACGCGCCGCCATCGCGCGAGCGGAAGACGCCGCGCTCCGCGTTCGGGCCATACGGGTGCCCGAGCGCGGCCACGTAGACCATCGCTGGATCGTTCGGATGGATGACGATCTTCGCGATCTGCTGCGAGTCCGTCAGGCCGACGTGCGACCAGCTCTTTCCGCCGTCGGTCGACTTGTAGACGCCGTTCCCCTGCGCGATGTCGGAGCGCATATCGGCTTCGCCGGTGCCCACGTACAGGACTTGCGGATTCGATGGCGCCACGGCCAGCGCGCCGATCGAGCCGACCGGCTGGCCGTCGAAGATGGGCAGCCACGTGCGGCCCGCGTCGTTCGTCTCCCACACGCCGCCGTTCACGTGGCCGAAGTAAAAGTGCTCCGGCTGCCCCGGCACGCCGCTCACCGCCAGCACGCGTCCGCCGCGGAAGGGGCCGATGTTGCGCCAGTGCAGATCGTCGGCTGCGAAAACAACCGTGCCGAACAGAAGGAAGGGGAGGAGCAGGCGCAGCTTCATGCGCACGATCATACCGAGAGGGCGCCGATCCGCAGCGATGAGGCCGCGTGGCGCGCGTCTTGAACCGGTCGCAGGCATGAACTGGTTGGTTTGGCTGGGTGTTGCTGTCGTCATCGTCGCAATCGCCGCGGTGACCGGGATGAAACCGAAGGGCGGCCGGCATGTCGCGCATACCCGGATGATGGGCGTGGGCCGCGTGGCGCTCTTCATCGTGGCCGCGATCTTCGTCTACATGGCCTTCCGCGCGCGCTCCGGCGTCTGAGCCCTCAAACCTCGGGACGCGCGAGCGGAAGCGTCACGATGAAGGTTGCTCCCAGACCGGCGCCGGCACTCTCGGCGCGGATCGTTCCGCCGTGCGCGCGGGCGAGGTGGTCGGCGATCGTCAAGCCGAGCCCGAGTCCGCCCTGTTCCGCGGATTCCGCCTGACGGCCGCGGTCGAAAATGAACGGCAGGATGTCTGCCGCGATGCCGCGTCCGCTGTCGCGCACGTACACGCGTGCTTCTCCGTCACCCTGCTCGCTGCGCAACTCGATCGTGCCGCCCGCGGGGGTGAATTTGATGGCGTTGGAGATCAGGTTGTCGAGGATCTGACGGGTGCGGATGCCATCGGCGACGAAGGGCGGGATGTCCTGCAGCGCGGTCAGGAGGCGCACGCCTTTGGCCGTGGCTGCCGGATGGGCTGCACGCACGGCTTCGTCGATGACGCGATTCAGCTCGATGGGCCGGAGGTCGAGCGTGATCTTGCCCGTGGCGATGCGTGAGGCGTCGAGCAGGTCGTCGACGAGGCGCGCCTGCGCTTTGGCGCTGTTCTCGATCATGGCCACGGCCTCGGCGGCGTCGGGATTCTCCACGATGTCGCCGCGGAGAATGCGCGCCCAGCCGATGATCGACGTCATTGGCGTGCGCAGCTCGTGCGTGACCGCCGCGAAGAAGCGGTCCTTCTCCTGGTTGGCCAGTTGCGCGGCGTGGTAGAGCCGCTCGTTCGTCTCCGCCAGCTCGTGCAGCCGCAAGCGGTCCTCGGTGATCTCCTCGAGCGCGGTGCGCAGCTCGATCTCACGGAGCGTGGAGGTGGCGAGCTCGATCATCACCTCGATGTCGAGCTGCGACCATTGGCGCGGCTGAAAGTCGATCGCGCAGAAGGAGCCGATGGTCTGCCCGCTGGCGAGCGTCAGCGGCACGCCGAGATAGGCGCGCACGCCGAGGGACTGCACCGTCGGTACCAGCCGGTAGACCGGATCCGCCAGCGTGTCTTCGATGACCAGCGGGCCTTGGGAGGTGAGCGCGTAATGGCAGAAGGTCGTGCCGGTCATCTGGCGCTCGCTGGCCAGCGGCTCGGGGAAGCCGAAGCACGACTTGTAGAAGTCGCGCTGGTCGTCCACGAGCGAGATGAAGGTCACGGGTGCTCCGGTCAACCGTGCCGCGAGCCTGGTCAGCCGGTCGAACGAGGCCTCGGCAGGACTATCCAGCAACGCGGTCGCGCGCACGGCCGCGAGGCGCACCGGATCGGTGACGGCTCCGGCGGCGGTGAAGGAAGCATCGGTTTCGGCCACG
>JAXDJK010000533.1:0-5212 GCA_034665665.1 Acidobacteriota bacterium | reverse complement strand
GACATGAAGAAGATTGCCGCGGACCCGACCCTGCGCGGCGCCGCGGTGCCGCCGGCGGCGCATCGCAACTTCCTCCTGATGTTCGACCTGGCCAACTCCAGCCCCGGCACGATTGGCCGGGCGTCCACGGCGGCGCAGCAGTTCGTGGAGACGCAGCTCGGGCCGAACGACATCGCCGCGGTGTCGGTCTTCACCACCGAGGGCGGCGCGAAGATGATCACCTCGTTCACGGCCGACCGCGGCGTGCTCCGCGCGGCCATCGAGACCCTCGGCCACCCGAAGTACTTCAAGGTCGCGGATCCGCTGATGATCTCCGTCGCGTCGGGATCGACGGGCGTGGACACGGTCGGTGGCAAGACGGGCGGCAAGAGCGACATCCAGGGGATCGTGGCGTCGGAGATGGAGCAGCAGAATTCGCTCTCCAAGCGCGTCAACCAGGATGAGCTGCGCACGCGGCTCCGCCTCCAGCTCGGCCAGTTCGGCAATGTGGCTCGCATCCTCGACCGGCTGCAGGGACAGAAGCAGATCATCCTGCTCTCCGAGGGCTTCGACGCCGCGCTCGTGAATGGCCGCGATATGACCACCATGAGCGACGAGGCCAAGCAGGAGAACGAAGCCGTCCTCTCCGGCGAAGCGGGACTCTCGGGGGTCGATACCTCCGCCCGTTTCGGCAATGCGAGCTCGAACACCGACATCGAGCAGATGGCGGCGCTCTTCCGCCGCTCGGACGTCGTCATGCACGCCATCGACATCCGCGGCGTCCGCTCGGGCGTCGATGCGTCGGAAGGGGCGAAGCGCACCTCCAGCGAAGGCTTGAACCTGATCACCCGGCCGACCGGCGGCACGGTCTTCAAGAACGCCAACGACATGAGCGAGAACTTCGCGCGTGTCCTGCGGCAGCAGGAGACGATTTACGTGCTCGGCTTCGCGGCGCGTTCCAGCGACAAGCCCGGCAAGTTTCACAACCTCAAGGTCAAGGTGAACAACACGCCGCGCGGCACGCGCGTCTCCTCGCGGGCCGGCTACTACGAGCCGACCAGCAAGATCAGCGATCTCGAGCGAGCGCTCACCCTCGCGGAGATGCTCATGACCGACGCGCCGATGAAGGACGTCGACCTCTCCGTGACCGCCACCACGCTGCCCGGCCCGGGAGGCAAGTCGCGCGTACCGGTGATCGTGGAGATCCCCGGCACGAAACTCCTGGCCGGCAGCAACGGCAAGAACACGGTGGCGAACCTTTACATCTACGCGTTCGACAACAACTCCAAGGTCGTCGACTTCCTGCAGCAGCGCATCGCGCTCGATCTGGAGAAGGCGGGCGACACGATCCGGGCTTCGGGCATCCGCTACCTCGGCACGCTGCGCCTGCCGCCCGGCGACTACGCGGTCAAGGCGCTCCTGCGCGTCGAAGACACCGGCAAGACCGGTCTGGTGCGCAGCGACGTGCACGTCCCGACGTTCGAGCAGGCCACCATCCTGCCGCCGGTGCTCTTCGCCGAGCCGGAGAGCTGGGCCATGCTGGTCGGCTCCAGCCGCGGGGATGACTACCCCTATCCCTTCGCGACCGGCGACGCGAAGTTCATCCCGCAGAACCATCCGACCGTGAAGGTGGGCTCGGATTACAACGTGGCGCTGTTCCTCTACCGCGTGCCGCTCGAGAGCCTCGGTGTGACGCCGGTCGTCGTGACGAGCAGCGGTGCGACCTCGACGCCGAACGTGAAGCTCCTCGGCCGTACGGCGGCGGATGACCGCGGCGGCGTGAAGCTGCTCTTCACCTTCAAGCCGGAGAACCTGCCGGCCGGCAACCACGAGCTGCGCTTCACGGTCAAGATGAAGGATGGGAATGAATCCGTCGTGACTATGCCTTTCACGATTCTCTGAGGCATGGCCAGCCGCGCAAAGAAGCCCCACAACGGTAAGTCCAATGGAACGGCGGCCCCTCCGGCCGCCGTTCCGCAATCTGCCGTGCCGGTAACCCCTTCCGCGCCCGAGCCCCCGGCTCCCGGCGCACCGTCACGGCGCGGGTTGTGGCTCGCGGTGGGGCTGGCGGTCCTGGCGGTGATCCTGGTGGGAGCGTTCCTTGCGAAGCGGCGCTCCTCCGGCACGCATCCGGTGACGGGCTCCGTGCTCGCGGCCGGCGCGCCCGCCGAGCCCGACATCATTCTCGTCACCATCGACACGCTGCGTACGGACGCGATCAGCTTCACGGGATCGACGAAGTCGAGGACGCCGTTCATCGACGAGCTGGCGCGCAACGGCATCTATTACGCCAACGCGCACGCCCACAACGTCATCACCTTCCCGTCGCACACGAACATCCTGACGGGCCTCCTGCCGTACCAGCACGGCGTGCGCGACAACGCCGGCTTCGTGCTCGATCCCAAGCACCACACCATTGCCTGGGCGTTGAAGGCCGCGGGGTACGCCACCGGCGCCTTCGTGGCCGCCTATCCGCTCGACACGCGCTTCGGTCTCTCCCCCTCGTTCGACGTCTACGACGACAAGTATCACGAGGGCACGACGCCCACGGGCTTCATCGTGCCGGAGCGTCCGGCGGAGGAAGTCTTCGCCGCGGCCCAGCAGTGGTACGACACGGTGGTCGACCAGAAGAAGTTCATGTGGGTCCACATCTACGAGCCGCACCAGCCGTACAAGCCGGTCTCGCCGTGGAAGGAGCTGTACAAGAATCCGTACTACGCCGAGGTGGCGGGGGCGGACGACGTGCTCGGCAAGTTCCTCCGGCCGATCCTGGAGCGGCGGCCGAACACGATGGTCATCCTCACGGGCGACCACGGCGAAGGCATGGCCGAGCATGGCGAGATCACGCATGGCCTCTTCGCCTACGAAGAGACGCTGCACGTGCCGCTGATCGTCTATGAGAAGGGGCAGATCCAGCCGCACGTGGAGAACCGGTTCGTCCGGCACATCGACATCGCTCCGACCATTCTCGACCGCCTCGGGCTACAGAAGTCGCCCGAGATGCTCGGTGAGTCGCTGCTGCGCATCGACGACAAGTTCCGCACCACGTATTTCGAGGCGCTCACCTCCTCGCTCAACCTCGGCTGGGCACCGCTGGTGGGCATGATCGAGGACGGGAACAAGTACATCGACCTCCCGCTGGCGGAGCTGTACAACCTCAAGACCGACTACCTGGAGAAGAAGAACATCCTCACCGAGGACCGGCGGATGACGAACCGCATCCGCCAGCTGCTGGCCGCGGCGGCGCCGATCAAGGTTGGGATGGAGCGGACCGTCAAGGCGGACGAAGCGCAGAAGCTCCGGTCGCTCGGCTATCTCACCGGAACGGCGGCGGGGAAGAAGGAGTACACGGCCGACGACGATCCGAAGAACCTGGTCTATCTCTTCTCCGCGATTCAGCAGGCCATCATCAAGTATCAGCACGGTGACTGGACCGGCGCGCTGGAGCAGGCCAAGAAAATCGTCGCGGAACGACCGGAGATGACCATGGCCCGCGACTTCCTGGCGTTCATGTTCCAGCAGACCGAGAACCCCGCGGCGGCGGAGAAGTTGCTGCGCGAGGCGATCTCCCGCGGCGACGCGAGCGACACGATGAAGCAGCGCCTCGGCCTGCTGCTGAGCGAGCAGGGACGGGCCAAGGAAGCGGTGGAGATCCTCTCCCAGTTCGCCACTTCGAACGATCCCGAGCTTCTCAACGCCTACGGCATCGCCCTGGCCGATCTCGGGCAGATCGATCAGGCCGTGGGAGCGTTCAATCGCGCGCTGGCGGCGGATAAGACCAATGCCACGGCGTATCAGAACCTCGGCGTGGTGGCCCTGCGCATCGGAGAAGTCGATCGCGCCGAACAGTTCCTGATCCGCGCGCTGCAGCTGAACAAGGAGCTGCCGCTCGCGCTGAACACCCTCGGCGTGGTGTACGCGCGGAAGAACAATTTCCCGCTGGCCCTCGACGCGTGGAAGCGCTCGGTGAAGATCGACCCGAAGCAGTACGACGCGCTGTTCAACATCGGCCTGGTCTCCGGCCGCGCCGGCCAGCGCGAGGAAGCACGCGAGGCGCTCAACCAGTTCGTCCGCACCGCCCCCTCCAAGCGCTACGCGCAGGACATCGCCACCGCCCGGCAGGCGCTGGCCGCGCTGCAGTAGGCGGGTGGCTTCGGGAGCGCGCCGGACTACGCGAAGCGTTTGTACAGCCACAGGCGCTGCGCGCGTCATCCACGCCGAACGTGTTTTCAGCACCGGCTGCGAGGATGGCTATACAAAAGCGGTGGCGACACCGCACTCCAAACGCTTCGCGTAGTCCGGCGCGTTTTAGGCGTTTTGTTACCGTCGGCGATAGGCTTCGGGAGCGCGGCCGTCCCGGCCGCAGGGCCCACAGGCGTCCCGCCTGTTCGTGTGTCCGGGTACGCGTTTGTTCGCACAGGCGAGACGCCTGTGGGCCCTGCGGCCGAGACGCCCGCGCTCCCGGGGCGCGCCGACCCGGTGATTCGTGCGTACGTCGCCCGCAGCATGGTCACGCGCTTGACGTAGTTTCTCGTTTCCGGGAACGGGATCGACTCCAGGAACTCGTCCAGCGGCTTCTTCGGCGCGGCGCGGCGCCACTTCATCACGTTGCCCTGGCCGGCGTTGTAGGAGGCCACGGCGAGGTAGGGGTTGCCGTTGAACATGTTGATGAGCATGCGCAGGTGGAAGGTGCCGAGCTGCACGTTCACATCGGGGTTCTCGAGGCGTGACGCGGCGAAGGGGACGTGCAGGCTTCGGGCGTGATCTTTGGCCGTGGGCGGCATGAGCTGCATCAGGCCGGTGGCGCCGACGCGCGATTTTGCGCGGGTGTTGTAGTAGCTCTCCTGCAGGATCAGGCCGCGCACCAGGTTCGGGTCGATGTTCTGCTTCTTCGAGTACTTTTCGATCGCGTCACCGTACTTGAGCGGGTAATACATGCGCAGGAAGTAGGCCGGCACCGTGTCCTGCTCGGCCGTGGCCAGCTGCGGCCAGGCGCGGCGGAGCGAGGTGTACATCAGGAGCGCGCTGCCTTGGCTGTGGTAGTAGTCGGCCAGCAGCGCTTCGGCGAAGCGGGCGTTCTCGCGGCTCATGTTGCCGCGGGTCTCGTTGAACGCGTCGCGCATGTCCGACAGCGCCGTCAGCTCGTAGGCCAGGCGCAGCTCGCCCGGCATGTTCTTCTCGGCCAGCTCGCCCCAGTCCGGGCCGGCCTTCTCAAGCGGATTCGAGCTCGGCT
>JAXDJK010000532.1:0-4005 GCA_034665665.1 Acidobacteriota bacterium | reverse complement strand
CTCGCTGCGCTTCAGGTACCAGCGCCGGTATTTCAGCAACTCACGGCGAGCGGCCGGATGGAAGCTAATCTTCATGGTCCAGGCGGCCAAACAGCTCCGCGCGGACTTGCTCCCACGGGATGGTCTTTACCTGCCCCGTGTCGACTTCTCGAACGCGCCGCTCGACTTCTTCGGCCCACGCGGCTTCGACGTTGTCATCCGTCCGGCCGTCGAGACTCTCGATGAGCAGACCAGCGAGCTCGGCCCGTTCATTTTCGGACAACTCGGTCGCCGCGCGGTACAGCTCCTCCAGCTTTGGGCTCATCGCCTGATTCTAAGCCACCACCGCTTCGCGGTACTGCACCTCGTACAGCTTCCGGTAGAGCCCGTTCGTGTGCATGAGCTCTTCGTGGGAGCCGCGCTCGCGGATTTCGCCGTGGTGGAAGACCAGGATGGTGTCGGCGCTGCGGATGGTGGAGAGGCGGTGGGCGATGACGATGGAGGTGCGGCCCTCGAGGAGCGTGGCGATGGCTTCCTGGATCAGGAGCTCGGTCTCGGTGTCGATGGAGGACGTGGCTTCGTCCAGGATGAGCACGGGGGGGTTGAAGGCCAGGGCGCGGGCGAAGGAGAGGAGTTGCTTTTCGCCTACCGAGAGGCCGGCGCCGCGTTCTTTGACGGCGGCGGCGTAGCCTTCGGGGAGGCGGGAGATGAAGCGGTCGGCCTGGACTCTCAGGGCGGCGGTGCGGATGGCTTCGTCAGTGATGTCGGGATCGCCGAGGGAGATGTTCTCGCCGATCGAGCCGGAGAAGAGGAAGAAGTCCTGCTGCACGATGGCGAAGAGGCGCCGCAGCGAGGATACGGAGTACTCGCGGAGATCGATGCCGTTGATGAGGATTTCGCCTTTCTGCACCTCGTAGAACCGGAGCAGCAGGGCGGTCACGGTGGTCTTGCCGGCGCCGGTGTGGCCGACCAGGGCCACGCGCTGGCCGCGCTCGACGCGGAAGGAGACGTTGCGCAACACCCACTCCGGCTCGTTGTAGGCGAACCAGACGTTGCGGAGCTCGATCGACTCCAGCTCCCCTACCTCCAGCGTGCCCTCGTCCTTGATCTCGACGGGCGTGTCGAGCAGCTTGAAGATCCGCTCGCTCGCGGCCATGGCCGACTGGAGGATGTTGTACTTTTCGGAGAGGTCCGAGATCGGCTCGTAAAAGCGCTGCGCGTACTGGAAGAACGCCACCAGCACACCCACCGAGAGCGTCCCCTGCACGACCTGCCCGCCGCCGTACCAGACGATCAGGGCGATGCCGATGGTCTGAATCAGCTCGATGACGGGATAGAAAACGGCGTAGTAGAAGATGGAGTCGATGTTCGCATCGCGGTGACGCTTGTTGAGGCCCTCGAACTTCTCCGCCTCCTCGTCCGTGCGGTTGAACAGCTGCACGGTGGACATGCCGGAGATGTGCTCCTGCAGGAAGGCATTGATGGCCGCGATGCGGGCCCGCACCTGGCGGTAGGTCTTGCGGGCGCCGCCGCGGAACCAGACCGAGGCCAGCACGATGAACGGGGTGATCGAGCAGCGCACCAGGGCCATGCGCCAGTTCATCCAGAACAGCACGCCCACGATGCCGAGGAGCACCACGATGTCGCCGAAGATGGCCACGAAGCCGGCGGTGAACAGCTCGTTCAGCGCGTCGACGTCGGTGGTCACGCGCGTCATCAGCCGGCCGACCGGATTGCGGTCGAAGTACTGCACGTTGAGCCGCTGCAGGTGGGTGAAGATCTGCTTGCGCAGGTCGTACATGATGTACTGGCCCATGATGTTCATGAGCACCATCTGGCTGTACAGCACCGCGAAGCCGCCCAGGAGCGCCGCCAGATACAGCATCGTGGCGACGTTGATGCCGGTCAGCGGATCGAAGGCCCAGCCGTGCGCGGCCAGCCACTGCCCGATGGCGCCGCTGATCCCCACCGTCGACGACGAACCGGCCACCGGTTTGACGTAGAGATCGATGGCGATGGCGGTGATGGCCGGTCCGGCCAGTTGAAAGAGCGACGAGAGGATGACCAGGACCACCGACAGCGTGGCGCGCCAGCGGTACGGATGGAGGTAGCGCAGCAGCCGGCGGGTCAGGCCGGCGTCGAACGACTTCGCTGCTTCTTCTTCGTGGCGCTCGATGACCTCGCTCACGCGATCTCCTCCAGTTCCGCCTCGATGGTCTGGCGGCGATAGAGATCGGCGTAGTAGCCGCCTTTGGCCAGCAGGACCTCGTGCGAGCCGCGCTCCACGATGCGGCCGTCGTCGAGAACGATGATGTGGTCGGCATCCTTCACCGAGGAGACGCGGTGGGAGACGATCAGCACGGTCCTCCCCTGCCGCACCTGCTGCAGGGCGTGGAGGATGCGCTCTTCGGTGTGAGTGTCGACGGCGCTCAGGGCATCGTCGAGGATGAGGATCAGCGGATCACGGACGAGAGCGCGGGCGATTGCGGTGCGCTGTTTCTGCCCACCCGAGAGGGTGATGCCGCGCTCACCGATGACCGTGCCGAGGCCTTGGGGGAACGACGAGACGTCGGGCGAGAGGCCGGCCAGGTCGGCCGAGGCGGCGATCTCGTCGTCCGTAGCGTTGCCGCGGCCGAAACGGATGTTCTCCGCGATCGATTCGGAGAAGAGGAAGGTCTCCTGCGGCACGACACCGATCCAGCTGCGCAACTGTTCCGAGGCGATGGTCTCCACCGGCCGGCCATCGAAGAAGATGGTGCCGGGCGGCGGCTCGAAGGTGCGGGTGATGAGCGCGAGCAGCGTCGATTTGCCGCTGCCGGTGCGGCCGACGATGCCGACGGTCTGGCCGTGCCGGACGTCGAGGTTGATGTCGCGCAGCACCGCCCGCCCGTCGTCGTAGTGGAAGGTGAGGTCGCGGATCTCGATGTCACCCTTCGCCTGGAAGTCGGCATGCCCAACCGGCTCGGCCTCGGGCTGCACGACCCAGATGTCGTGCAGGCGTTTCATCGAAGCCATGCCGCGCTGGTAGAGGTTCATCACCCAGCCGAGCGCGATCAGCGGCCAGATCATGCGCCCGAGGTAGAACTGGAAGGCCACGAACGACCCGAGCGACATCTTGCCGGCCAGGATCATCCGGCTGCCGAGGAAGAAGACCACCACGAACATGATCCCGATGATCATGTGCAGCGCGGGATAGAACGTGGCCGTGAGCCGGATCAGGGCGCGGTTGCGATCTACGTATTCGTGGTTCATCTGCTTGAAGGTGGCGAGCTCGCTCTTCTCGCGGGTGAAGGCCCGCACCACGCGCACGCCGGCCAGGTTCTCCTGCACGCGCGCGGAGATGTCGCCGAAGTAGTCCTGCACGGCCTTGAAGCGCAGGTGAATGCGCTCGCCGAAGATTTTGACCATGCCGGCCACGACGGGAACGGCGATGAGGGCGATGAAGGCCATGGGGCGGTCGATGCGCAGCATCATCAGGAACGAGCCGACCACCACCAGCAGCGAGGAGAGCGAGTGCATGGTGGCGGGGCCGATGAGCATGCGCACGGAGGCGAGGTCGTTGGTGGCACGCGACATGAGGTCGCCGGTGCGCTGCTCCTGGTAGAACCGCAGCGGGAGGCTCTGCAGGTGGCCGTAGAAGTCGTTGCGCATGTCGTATTCGATGTGCCGCGACACGCCGATGATGATGCAGCGCTGGAGGTAGAGGAACACGCCTTCGACGGCGGCCGCGCCGACGAGCATCAATCCCTAACGAATGAGCACGGACCTGTCGAACGCCGCCCGCGTGAGCTCGTTCACGCCGTTCCCGATGATGAGCGGCTTGAGCAGCGAGAATCCGGACGAGCCGACGACGCAGAGCGCGCCGAGGATCAGGCGGGTCCGGTAGAGCTGGAAGTAATGGAGCAGACGGCGAAACGGGGTCATAACGGGGCGATTCTATCGTGGGGTCGGGAAGCAGTAGGCAGTAGGCAGTAGGCAGTAGGCAGTAGGCAGTAGGCAGTAGGCAGGGGATGAGGCGCTCCGCTT
>JAXDJK010000531.1:0-3143 GCA_034665665.1 Acidobacteriota bacterium | reverse complement strand
TGGTCCTTCGCTGGACCGGCCAGCACACCTTCTGCGAGGACGGTTCGGCGTGTGCGCCCACCGTCACCATTGGCGGGCAGGCCGTGGCCATCGTCCGTCGCTTGCCGTCCATGCTGGTGGTGAAGCGGCCCACCCTGCCACCCGGGACATACGACGTGGTGCTGACGGAAGGGCAGGTTTCGTTCCGCTCGCGGAGCGCGGTAACGATCGCGGACGTGAGCGCCGTCCCGCCGTCGCTCGTCGAACGGCTGCTCATTCCGGTGCTCTGGGCCGGACCGGGCGCGCTCGGGTCGCGGTGGACGACCGACGTCTGGCTGCGGAATGAGAATCCGTACCGGATCAACACGACCGACCTCACCATCGGCGGCTGCCCGGTGTTGATCAGCCCCTGTCCCATCTTCCCGCTGGAACCGGGCGAGCTGTTCCGTCTCAGCGGCGAGTATGACTCGTATCCGAACGGACGGCAGTTTTTCCTGTCCCGCGGTGCGGCCGACCACCTGGCCACGACGGCGCTCGTGCGCGACCTGTCGCGGCAGAGCGAGGCGCTCGGGGCGGAACTGCCGATCGTGCGCGAGAAGGATATGCATGACGAGCCGTTCTCGCTCGTGCACGTGCCGGTGGGTGGGAACTTTCGCACCGCGCTGCGGGTCTACGGCACGCGCGGAGGGACGATCCGTTTGCGCATCTTCGCCGTGTCCGCCCTGGGCGGGGAGGTGCTCGTGGTGGATGGCGAGTGGAACCTCCCGCCGTCGAACAATGAGCAGCTGCCGCCGGCGTTGACCTTCGGCGATGTCCTGGCCGCGTGGCCACAATTGCGGGGAGCCGAGGCGTTGCGCATCGAGATCAGCGGGAGCGACTCGCTCTGGGCGTTCGCGAGCGTCACGAACAACACCACCCAGCACGTCACGAACATCCGGCCGCAGTAGGATGCGGGGGTGAAACTCACTCCGATCGAGCTCTCCGATGACGGCGGCGTCGCCGACCTCGCCCTCGATGGCTTCCCCGTCATCGACGACTTTTCCGTGCGCATCTCCGAGGACGAACGGCATACCGTCGATTTCTTCAGCGCTGCGCACGGCCGTGTGGCCGGCTTCCCGGCCTGGGAGCACGCGGACCGCGATCTCCGGCACTTCACCCCCGCGGACGTGCCGCTCGGCACGGCCGGCGAGCCGTACGAGGATCGCGACGAAGGGTGGCGCATTCTCCTCTTCGAGCACGCCGGGTGGATCTACGTACTCGAGGGAGACGATCCGGGCGGGACGGCGTTCGCGGTCTACTTCCGTGTCCCTCGCGAGCGCTACCTGTACGCGTGGGCGGCGCTGATCGATTTCTACAATCCGATCACGCCTCTGGACGAGACCGACGATGACGCGTGACCGCTCCGGCTGGCTTCTGCTGGCCATCGCGGCGGCGGTCTTTGTCTGGAGTGCCGTGCGTCCGCACGACCGCTTCACCTGGATGCTCGAAGTCTTTCCGGCGGTGATCGGCGCGGTGGTGCTGCTGGCCACATGGCGGCGCTTTCGGCTCTCGACGCTGGCGCTCGTACTGATCACCGTGCACGCGATCATCCTGATGGTCGGCGGCAAGTACACCTACGCGCTGGTGCCCCTCGGCGCGTGGATGGAGGACTGGTTCGGCTTCACCCGCAACCACTACGACCGCATCGGCCACTTCGCCCAGGGCTTCGTCCCGGCCATCGTGGCGCGGGAGATCCTGCTGCGCGTAGCGAGGCTCCGCCGCGACCGCTGGCTGCCGGCCATCGTCGTCTCCATGTGCCTGGCCATCAGCGCGCTGTACGAGCTCCTCGAATGGACCGTAGCCGCCCTGACCGGCACCGCCGCCGAAGCCTTCCTGGGCACACAAGGCGACGTCTGGGACACACAGAAAGACATGCTCCTCGCCCTCATCGGCGCCATCTGCGCCCTGACGTTGCTCTCGCGACTGCACGACCGTTCGATGGCGAAGCAGGCTCCCTAAGGTCTGGCGCAAGTTTTACGCGAAGCGTTTGGACTGCTGTGGCCCGAGCCACAGCTTTCGTACAGCCACGTGCGCTGCCGCTGGCCCCGGACAACACTTGTGTAGTGCCACGTACGCTGCTCATGGCTGTACAAAAGCTGTGGCTCGGGCCACAGCAGTCCAAACGCTTCGCGTAGACCCTCCACGTGTTGGGCACGAACCTCGCGGTACGATGCGGAGCAGAACCATTCGTCCAGAGAGAGGGAGATCCATTGCACATTCGTAGATTCGCAGTACGCACGCTCGGAGTTTGTCTGCTCGCACTGCTCGTCGTTCCCGCCGCATTTGCCCGCCGCGTTCCCGCGGAGTGGAGGCAGGTCGGCGATGCAGGAGATTGGGAAGGCACTGTGGCCATGACCGGGGCCGCCGGCTACATCTGGAGCATCGAAGCCGATGGGACGCTCTTCCATACGAACACCGCGGGCGAGTTCGAGCAGGTCGGGCCGAAGGGTGCGTTCAAGAACGCCACCATGCTCCAGGGCCTGAACGGCAACCTCTACACCATCGAAGCGGGCACGCTCTATCGCACCAACCCGCGCAACCGCACCTGGCGCCAGCTCGGTGACAAGGGCGACTGGAGCAACACGGTGGCCATGGTGGCAACGCAGGGCTCCCTCTGGATGCTCGAGAGCGACGGCACGCTCTATAAGACCGACGAGGCCGGCGAATACGAGCAGATCGGGCCCGACGGCGCGTTCAGCGACGCGACCCTCCTCGCGGCCATGAACGGAAAACTGTGGACCGTCGAGCGCGGCACGCTCTACGTCACCGATCCCGCCCGCGGCACCTGGCGGCAGGTCGGCGAAGCGGGGACGTGGGGCCGCACCATCGGCCTCGCCGCCGGCAACGGCGTCCTCTGGAGCATCGAAAAAGGCGGCACGCTCTACCGCTCCGACAAGAACGGCCTGCGCACCAAAGTCGGCCGCACCGGCGAATACACCGGCACCGAGATGCTGCTCGCCTTCGAGGGCAAGCTGTACACGGTCGAAGACGGCACGCTGTACGCCACGAGGTAGGTTCCTCGGAGTTCCTCGGGTTCCTCGGAGTTCCTCGGAGTTCCTCGGAGTTCCTCGGAGTTCCTCGGAGTTCCTCGGCAACACGCCGCAGCCCGAGGAACTCCGAGGAAC
>JAXDJK010000530.1:0-5243 GCA_034665665.1 Acidobacteriota bacterium | reverse complement strand
GATGTCTACGATATCGAGATCACCCGCCACGAGGTGTTCGTGAACGACCTGCCGCAATCGTTCGACGGCTACCGGATCGCCTTCGTGACTGACACGCACGTGGCCTCCTTCATGCGCCGCGGCTTCTACCGCGAGGTGGTGGCACAGGTGACCAGGTACGATCCCGACCTCGTGCTTCTCGGCGGCGACTTCGTCTCCTTCGAGCGGCACATCCCGCTGATGGCGGAGGTGCTGCTGACCGGGCTTTCCGCGCGCGACGGCATGTACGCGGTGCTCGGCAATCACGACTACTGGGCCAATGCGGACGGCGTGATCGCGGCCATGACCGCGCGCGGCGTACGCTTCGTGATCAACCGCTCCATCGCCATCCGCCGCGGCGACGACGCCATCTCATTAGCAGGGATCGACGAGATCTACCGCGGCAAGCCCGATCTCCAGGCGACGTTCGAGCAGGTCGATCCGAAGGGGCCATGCATCGGTCTCAGCCATCATCCTGACATCGTCGACCTCCTCGCCGATCGCCGCCTCGACCTGCTGGTCTGCGGCCACACGCATGGCGGACAGATCCGCTTCCCGTTCTTCGGCGCGGTGGTGGTGCCGTCGAAGCACGAGGGACGCTACGCGGCCGGATTTCACCGGGTGGGGCGGGTGTTGATGTACGTGAGCCGCGGGATCGGGTCGATTCCACCGTTGCGCATCCTCTGCAAGCCGGAGGTCGCGACCTTCGTCCTGCGGCGCAACGCACGATGACCATCAACAGACTCTCCGAGGTATGGCCGGCGCTGGAGCGCGTGGCGCGCGACGCCGGTGTGCTGCACCTCGGCGCGAGTGCGCTCGACGACGAACACACCGCACTGTTCGCGGAGTGGATCGACGCGGGCCGCCACGCCTCGATGGGCTATCTGGCAAAGAACGCCGCGCTCCGTGCGAACCCGCGGGAGCGCTGGCCGTGGGCCAAGTCGGTGGTCTCGATTCTCGTGCCGTACGCCTCCGAGCGTCCACAAGCTCCCGCGGGCGCGCTGAGCCATCACGTGGCGCGCTATGCCCTCGGCGATGATTACCACGACGTCCTCGATCGCATCCTTCGTCGCTTCGAAGAGGCGCTGCCGGGGGTGAAAACGTGGCGCTACGTCGATACCGGCCCGCTCTCCGATCGTTCCTACGCCGCCCAGGCGGGCCTCGGCTGGATCGGGAAGAACGGCATGCTCATTCACGAGCAGGACGGCTCGTACTTTTTCATCGGCACACTCCTGACCGCACTGGACAACGACATCGACGCCGCCACCGTGGCCGACCGCTGCGGCGCCTGCACCCGCTGCCTCGACGCCTGCCCCACGAACGCCATCCTCCCCGACCGAACGGTCGACTCGCAACACTGCATCAGCTACGCGACCATCGAGCACCGCGGCCCGCTCGACGAGCACGTCGCCCAACACCTGGTCGGCAACGCCTTCGGCTGCGACATCTGCCAGGAAGTCTGCCCCTGGAACCGCGCCCCCGCCGACCCGCACCCGTCGTTCGTTCCTCGCGACTCCTACCGCGCCACCCCCGTCACCGACCTCCTCCGCTTCCAGCAGGCCGAGTTCTCCGCGCTGTTCACCAAAAGCGCGATCAAACGCGCCAAGCTCGCCGGCATGCAGCGGAACGTGGAGACGTTGACAGGGGCGGAAGCTCCCTGAAGATCGTGATTCGGAGTGGACGAAGAACGGCTTCTGATCGCTGTCTGAGTCTTTTGCCGCGGTGTACGACGAGGCAACCTCGTCACGAACAATCGCGGAAGGTCTACGCGAAGCGTTTGGACTGCCGGCGGCTTTCCGCCGCTTTGGTACAGCCATCGGCAGAGCGCGTGGCGCGACCGTCGCTGTGGCGTGGAGCCATCGGCAGCGCCTGTGGCTGTACAAGAGCGGCGGAAAGCCGCCGGCAGTCCAAACGCTTCGCGTAGACCTTTCGCGATCGTTCGTGAAAAGCAAGAGGCGGTCGAAGCCCGCCTCTTGCGTTGATCACTTCTGTCGTGAGTCCAGCAGCAGCTTCTCGATGCGCTCGAGCCTCTGCCGCAGCTCCGCGTTTTCGCGTTCGAGGGCTTCGATACGCGCGGCTTGCGCGTCCGTGCGCGCGTCGAGCGCTTTCACGCCGGCCAGGACCACGCCGTCCATGTCGCCGGTGGTTATGCCCTTGTCCGTCTTGTCGAGACCGAACGCGGCGTAGAAGTCCTGCGCCATGGGGCCCATGTGGCGGATCCCCGTCTCCTGCGCTTTGTAGTTCCAGGTCGTGACCGGGACATTGCGCAGACGGTGGAGCACGTCCTCGCCGTCGACGGTGAAGAAGTTCTCCTTCATGTTGCGATCGGAGATGGTCGTCCATGAACCGGCGCCCGGGGCGAGCGTCACGCCCGCGGTCAGGCTGCTGTTCGAGTAGAGCCAGTAGCCGCCGCTGGAACGGAAGATGGTCTGATTTACCGCGGTCGGCGTCACCGTGGTGTCGCTGGAGCGGTCGCTCCAGATGAACGTACCGTTGTACTCCGAGTTCGTACCGGTGGCCGGGCCGCTCAGCCGCAGACCCGTGCTGACGCCTGTGTTCGTACGCAGGAGGTAGCCGCCCGTCGCACGGACGTTGAAGCTGTGGGCATTCGCCGCGCGGAACGCTTCGTCGGTCGCGAAGTTGCCATCGTCGACGACTGAGAAATCGGAGAAAACGAAGGAGCCGGAACGGGCGTTCGTATGCGCGTAGTAGCCGAGGGCCACGGAGGCGTAGCCGCTGGCAGTGCAGTACTGGCCCAGCGCGATGCTGTTGCTGTTCGCCGCGACCACGTCCTGACCGGCGGCGAACCCGTAATCGCCTGAGGCCCGAGCGTTGCGGCCGAACGCGGTGGAGTAGTAGCCGATGTTCGCATCGTCCCACTGCGTACCATTGACGTAGCCGCCGCGGGTGGCGGCCTTGTACGGCATGAACTCGAAGCGGGTGCCGCCGCCCTCGGCGGGGATACTGCCGATGTCGATGTCTCCCTGGGCCAGGATGCCGCCGCTGTTGTCGACGCGGAAGCGTTCCGCATCGCGGCTTTCCGGGCTGCCGGCAGTGTTGAACGTGCCGCTCACCCGCAGGGAGAGGAGATCCGAGTTGCCGCTCTGGCCCAGATTGTCGGTGCCGATGAGCTTCACGTCGATCAGATCGTTAGTCGTGCCGGTGGTCTGTGTGGCCGTCTGCGTGGCCGGCGGCAGGAGCTCGACGTCGCCATCCACGTGATCGGTATCGATGGATGAGCTGCTGGCGTTGATCGCGGCGACGATGTTCGTGCCCGCCGACGCCGTGGTGGCGATGCTCGGATTCGGATAGGTACCGGTCAGGTCACCGCCCGCCGGCATCCCGGAGACGTCGCCCGTCGCGCCGGTGGCGCCGGTCGCACCCGTGGCCCCGGTATCGCCGGTAGCGCCCGTGGCACCTGTGTCACCGGTTGCGCCTGTGGCTCCAGTCGAACCGGTCGCGCCGGTATTACCGGTAGCGCCAGTCGAACCGGTGGCACCCGTGAGCCCGGTGTCGCCAGTCGCTCCCGTATTGCCCGTGGCCCCGGTCGCTCCAGTGGCACCGGTAAAGCCGGTAGCACCAGTGCTACCCGTCGCCCCGGTGTATCCGGTATCACCAGTCGCGCCGGTCACACCCGTTGCTCCCGTGGCGCCGGTCGGTCCGGTGGCACCTGGATCACCCGTGAGACCGGTGGAGCCAGTGGCGCCAGTCGCGCCCGTACTACCGGTTGCGCCCGTAGCTCCCGTCGAACCTGTATTGCCGGTGGCACCGGTGGACCCGGTTGCGCCTGTGGAGCCGGTGTCACCAGTCGCGCCCGTAGCACCGGTTGCACCGGTCGCACCCGTATCGCCCGTGGCTCCGGTAGACCCCGTGGCACCTGTGACGCCGGTGTCCCCGGTCGCTCCAGTTGCGCCAGTAGCGCCGGTTGCGCCCGTCGCACCTGGATCGCCGGTGAGACCTGTCGATCCTGTGGCACCCGTTGCACCGGTGGAACCGGTCGCGCCAGTGTCACCCGTCACCCCGGTCGCACCCGTAACACCGGTCGCGCCGGTGATCCCCGAAGGACCAATGGGCCCGGTCGGCCCCGGATCCCCTGTCGCGCCCGTGGCACCCGTTGCGCCGGTCGGCCCCGTGGCGCCTTCCTGAGCGAGCAGCTGCCAGCTCGCGCCCGTGCCGGGCATCTCGTTCACGTTGTTCGCAACCGCGATCCACGACGAGCCATCCGAGCTCACCGCGTCATTCACAAAGTAGTTGGTTGCCGCGCTCCAGGGACCGCGCCAGTTGAGGCCGACCTGACCCGTAGCGCCCGTGGCCCCGGTCGCGCCCGTAGGTCCGGTGGCACCGGTCGTCCCGTGAGCGCCATTCAAGCCCGGAAGACCCTGCGGCCCGGTCGGACCCTGTGGGCCGGCCGGGCCCGGATCGCCCTGCGGACCTTGCAGTCCCCGCGGACCCTGCGCGCCCGTCGGCCCTGTCGGACCGGTCGCGCCTGGGGCGCCACCATTGCTGATCAGATCTTCGCGGAAGGCCATCTCGAAACCTGACGCGTCCTGGCTGCCGTTGGCCACCTGCGACCCGAGGACGATCGCCCGGCCCTTGCCGTCCGTCGCGCTCACACGCAGCGCGCCATCGACGATGGCGCCGCTTACGATGTTCGACACGCTCAGGACCTTGTGCTCCCACGGCTGCAGCGCGAAGGCGGTCTGCCCGATCGTGCTCCCGTTCGCGTCGAGCACATCCAGCGCGATCGTCAGCGCCTCGCCCTTCGTCTCCACCGCGAAGATGTTGTAGCGAAAGTCCGCAGACTGCCGCACGCCCTGCAGCACGCCCGACTGCCCCTTCGTGATCCCGAAGTCGGCCGGCACGCCGGCGCTGAAAAGCCCCTGCGAGCTGCCGATGGTCTGGCCGTCCAGCTGGTTGTAGACCCGCGAGGAGACCAGCAGCGGCCGCGTGGAGCGGAGGCGCACCGCGCCGAGGGCGTTCGTGACGTGGAAGAGCGTCTCGGCCGCGTTCTCGTAGGCCCGCGTCACGCCGGCCGGAATCGAGTCCGTGAACTTCGCCGGCTCCGGATTGCCCTGCCCTGTGCGCAGGAACGAGAGCTCGACGTCCGCGCTGTCCGTCGTGGACGGATTGGTCAGCCAGATCGTGGTGAAGAACCGGCTGCCGCCGACGCCATCCACGCGACCCACGGCCGGCAGGATCAGGTCAGTACCGCCGAACCCCGCCTC
>JAXDJK010000529.1:0-3624 GCA_034665665.1 Acidobacteriota bacterium | reverse complement strand
GTTCCTCGGCCAACCCGAGGAACTCCGAGGAACTCCGAGGAACTCCGAGGAACCGCTTCACCGCCGCCTTCGGCTTCTCGTCCCTCGGCCTGGTCGCGCGGAAACGCACAGCGCGGATCTGGAGCGCGTGGGTTCCGTTCACGCTGGAGGCGCTGGCGCTGCTGCTGCTCATCGCGGCGCTGGCGCGTCCGCAGCGCGTGGTGCGATTGGCGGCGAGCGACCGGTACGGTATCGACATCGTGGTCGCGCTCGATGCGTCCGGCAGCATGGCCGCCGAGGACTTCCGGCCGCGGAACCGGTTCGGCGTGGCGAAGGAACTAATCAGCGATTTCATCCGGCGGCGGACCGACGACCGCATCGGCATCGTCACCTTCGGCAGCCGTGCGGCCACGCGCGTGCCGATCACGTACGACCGCCGCATCGCCGAGGGCATCCTCGAGCAGGCGGAGCTCGGGGAGCATGGCAACGGCACGGCTATCGGCCACGCCCTGGCTACGGCCGTGAATCGCCTGCGCACGTCGAAGACGCGTAGCCGGATCATCATCCTGGTCACGGACGGCGTGAACAACGCCGGGTCGATCGATCCGCTCGTCGCGGCGCAGCTCGCGGCGCAGAGCGGGATCAAGGTGTACACCATCGGCGTCGGCAGTGAGGGACCCGTGCCGCTGCCGGTGCGTCGTCAGAACCCGTTCACCGGCGAGATCGAGACGGTCTACCAACAGATTCGGGGCGAGTTGGATGAGAAGACCCTCGGCGCGATCGCGAAGAGCACCGGCGGCGAGTTCTTCCGCGCCACCGACCCGCGGGCCATGAGCGAGGTGCTGCTGCGCATCGACCGGCTGGAGAAGACGCGCCTCTCCGCGCCGAAGCGCGAGCAGATCGACGAGCTGTACGTCTGGCCGCTGGCGGCCGGGCTGGCGCTGCTGGCGCTGGCGCTCCTCGGTGGCGAGACGCTCTGGCTGAAGGTGCCGGCATGAGCTTCCGCAGTATGTCGCTGTTGTGGCTCCTGGCGGCGGTGCCGTTCGCACTGGCGCTGTTCCTGGCGGGCGAGCGGACCCGCACCGCCATTGCGCGCCGATTCACGAGTGAACGGCTTCGCGGCGGCGGCAATCCGTGGCGCGCGCTGCGTCCCTGGCTGCTGACGCTCGCACTCGCGGCGGCGTTCCTCGCGTTGGCAGGGCCGTACGCCGGCTTCCGGACCGTGCCGGTGATTGCGCGGGAAGCGAACCGGGTCATCCTGATAGATGTCTCCAACAGCATGGCCGCCGAGGATGTCGGGACGTCGCGGCTCACGGCGGCGAAAGCGCTGGCGAAGCGGCTCATCGAAGCGCAACCGGGCCGCGTGGGCCTGGTGGTCTTCGAAGGCTCGCCGGAAGTGGTCGCGCCGCTGACGAGCGACAGCGAGGCCGTGGCCTCGCTCATCGAAACGCTCGTGCCAGGCGAGGTGGGGGAGCCGGGCTCGGACATCGGCAGCGCGGTCCTGGCGGCGCTGCAGCTCGTCGAAGCCGATCCGGTGCAGAGTGGCGACCTGGTGGTCATTACCGATGGCGAAGAACAGGGCGTGCGCGTGCCGGACTCGGTGCAGCGGGCCAAGGCGCGGGGGATTCACGTATCGGCGATCGTGCTCGGCACGGCCGAAGGGGCGTCGATTCCGGACGCGAACGGACCGCTGCGCGATACCACCGGCAACATCGTGCGCACCTACGCGCGGACGGACGTGGCGCAGGCGCTGGCCCGCGGCACTGGCGGCATGCTCCTGCAGAATCCGTTCGCCGCCGACGCGCTCGCGCCGCTGCTGAATGGTGTGCGTCCCGGAGCGCCGCATGTGACCGAGGTACGCGTACCGATCGATCGCTACCAGTGGCCGCTGGCGCTCGCGTTCGTGATGCTGCTGGCAGGATCGCTGGTCCACCGAGGTGCGGAGTGAAGGCGCTCGCGCTCTTTGTCATAGCCGGAGTGCTGGGCGGCCTCGTCGTGCAGGAGACGAATTCGCACGCCGCCGCATCGCGCGGGGTGAAGGCGTACGACGCAAAGCAGTACGAGGCCGCGGCGACCGCCTTCCGCAAGGCGCAGCAGCTCCGGCCCTCGCCCGAATCCGCCTTCAACCTCGGCACCGCGGAGATTGCAGCAGGCCATCGCGAGGAAGGCTCGGCCATCCTCGCGGAAGCGCTGAAGAACCCCGCCCTGCGCGCCGACGCGCTCTACAACCGCGGCAACAGCGCCCTCGCTGCGAAGGCCTTCGATCACGCCATCCGCGACTACAAAGACGCCCTGCGGGCCCGCCCGGACTTCGCGGAAGCCAAGCGCAACCTCGAGATCGCCCTGGCCCGCCGCGACTCCGCCCAGCAGGAAGCCTCCGGCAAAACAAAGGGCGGCGGCGGCAGCCAGGAGCAACAACCGCAACAGCCCGCTCCCGGTCAGAAGCAAGCGCCGAAACGTGGTCAGGCCGACCTGGAAGCGCTGTTGCGCAGCGTCCAGCAGCAGGAGCAGGAAGAGCTGTCCCGGATGAAGCGCGTGACGCCGGCGGAAAGGCGGCTGGGGTGGTGAGGTGGTGAGGCGAAATGCAAAATGCAAAATGGGAAATGCAAAATGGAAAAAGGGGAGCGCCGCGCTCCGCTTTTCATTTTGCATTCTGCATTTTTCATTTTGCATTTCGCTTCTAACCGCGACCGCCGCCCTCGCCAACGATCTCCAGGTCGACCCACGCACCATCCGAACCAACGACCTCCTCACCATCACACTCTCCCTCGAGGGCCCGGCCGCCTCCGCCGACAGCGTCAACCTCCCGCTGCGCAACCTCACCATCGTTGGCGAGCCGTGGGTCTCGTCCGAGTTCGCCTGGATCAACGGCGAGACCATCCGCCGCAAGGTCTTCCGCTACCGCGCCCGGCCTGGTGCGGCCGGGGTGGCCGTGGTGGGGCCATTGACCATCGAGGGGGAGAGGTTCGAGCCCATCGAGGTGCAGGTGCTGGCCGACCAGGCCTCGGGGTCGAACGAGCCGCTGACCGTGCTGCGCGAGCTGCAGGCCAGCGGGCGCGATCCCTTCTTCGTCGTGGCCCAGGTGGACCGGCCGAACGGCTTCGCGGGCGAGCAGGTGATCGTCACCTGGACGCTCTACAACGCCGCCGCCGTGCAGCAGTGGCAGATCGTGGAGGTGCCGAAGCTCGAGGACTTCTGGAGCGAGGAGATCGACGTCCGCAACGCCACGCCCGAACAGGTACTGGTGGGCGACACCTTCATGCAGCGCGTCCCGATTCGCCGCGTGGCGCTCTTCCCGCTCCGCAGTGGACGTCTGCGTATCGGCGGGGTCACGCTCGAAGCGGCCATCATGCGGCGCATCCGGCAGGGGCCGTTCGCCATGTTCGAGGGCAACCTGATCGAGGCGAACTTCACCTCCTCGCCGCTGGAGCTCGACGTGCAGCCGCTGCCGCCCGGACCGGCCGTTGGCGCCACCGGAACGTTCGCACTCGAATGCTCGCAACCGGCGCAGCGCAACGGCGGGCCGGTGGTGATGCAGGTGGCGCTCTCCGGCCGCGGGAACGTGCGGGCCGCCGCGGCACCGACATTCGCCCGGACGCTGCCGGCGCAGGTGGAAGTGGTGCAGGGCAAGGTAGTGGTGGCGCG
>JAXDJK010000528.1:0-3577 GCA_034665665.1 Acidobacteriota bacterium | reverse complement strand
CCATGAATTTCCGGCGGACCCGCAATTAGCGCCACGTCACGTGCCATGACCCACCTCGCCAGCATCGCGGACCGGATCGACCGCCCCTACTCGCCCTGTGGTGGAAGGGAGGGGCGGGATCTTGATGTCTCTTCAAAGAACATGCGGCCAAATGCCGCACGCGAATCGTAGTTACGAAAACAGCTCTCGCCGGGGTTTATTGCACCCGAGCCCACCCGTTTCCGTTTGATGCATGGTTCATAGAATACGATTTTTGACCGGTTTCGCAAACGAAATCTTGCACGTCTACACGGCTGTCTGCAGCAGTTCAAAGCGCGTGCCGGAAGCACAATTCCTTGTGCTAAGATCACCGGCTCCCGGAGCTCATCAATGAAACGTTTTCGCCTCCTCGCCGCGGCTCTGCTCCTCCTCTGGTCCGCCAGCCTGGCTGCGGCGGTCGTCTCCGGCAAAGTTGCGTTCGCCGTGAAGCGCGGGCAGAAGCCGGTGGTCACCGAAACGCTGGTCTGGCTGGATGCTCAGGGCGGCAAGACTCCACCCAAACGGCCCGCCGCGGCCGTGCAGATGGCCACGCGCGGCAAGACCGTGCTCCCGCATGTGCTGGCCATCCCGGTCGGCTCCACCATCAACTTCCCGAACGAAGACCCGATCTCCCACAACCTGTTCTCGCTCACGGCCGGCAACACTTTCGACCTTGGGCTCTACCGAAGGGGACCGGGCAAGACCCAGAAGTTCGACACGCCCGGGCCGGTGAACGTCTACTGCAACGTCCACCCGACCATGTCGGCGGTCGTGCACGTGATGAATACGCCGTGGTACGGCTTTGCCGACGCTGCCGGCAGCTACTCCTTCGACGTGCCACCGGGCAAGTACCGGCTCTCCGCCTGGAACGAGCAGGGGGGCACCACGGCCACGGACATCGAGGTGGGCGCGGACGGGAAGGTGGCGGGCGCGACGCTGCTGACCATCGACAGCCGGAACTACCGGGCCGCACAGCACAAGAACAAGGTCGGGCAGAACTACAAAGCGCCGAAAGATTACTGAGGAACGGATGACCGCACAGACGCTCGACCGGGTGACCGTGGCCGACCAGGCCCTCCCCAAACCGAAGACATACGCCGTCGAACGTCCCCGCTTCCCCCTGGTGCTCAAGCTGTTCGCGCTGACGGCGCTGCTGATCGTGATCGTGGTGGGGATCGCCGTGGGGATCACCATCCAGCGCGCGAACCGGGTGGCCACCGAGACGGTGAACGCCTCGATCTCCGGCGCGGCCAAGCTGTTCCGCGAGTTCGAGTCGCAGCGCCTGCAACGGCTGACGCTGCCGACGGTGCTGCTGGGCAGCGATCCGTCGTTCGTGGCGCTCATGCAGCAGGACCTCGGCGGGGCCGTCGAGGAAGAACCAGCCGCCGTCGCAACGCCGTCGATTCCGATACCGCCGCCCGTGGCCGCCGTTCCGGCTGCGCCGCCGGAGCCGGACCGGGTGAGTATCCTCGATCAGCTGGAGCAGCGTCGCGAGGCCTTCGGCACCGACCTGGTCATGCTGCTCGACGACGAGGGCACGGTGGTGGCGCGCACCGATCAGCCGCCGACGGCCAAGCCGGATCAGCAGGGGATCGAGAAGACGTCGCTCCTCAGCCGGCTGCTGGATGACGTGAGCGTGCCCTCGTCCTCGGGAGTGCTATCCCTCGACGGGAAGCTCTATCACGCGGCGGTGGCGCCGGTGGGGGCGGGCACGCCGCGCATCCCGATCGCCTACATCCTGAATGCCGTGGCCATCGACGATCGCTTCGCGAACCGCATCGGCGAATCGACGAACGCGGGCGTGGTCTTCGTGGCCAAGGGTGCGTCGAAGATGGTGGCGGCCCGCTCCGGCAACGCGCCGAGCGTGGGGATGGAGCAGATGGAGGGGACGGACGAGATCCTCCGTAACGGCAAGACCGTCCCGCCGTCGAACCTGGCCATCGAGCGCACCAAATACGTGATGACTGGCGAGCCGCTGCTGTCGGGCACGGACGTCATCGGCGCGGCGGTGTTCCTCCGCTCGCTGGACCGCGAGCTGGCGCCGTTCCGGGAGATCGAGCGCGCTCTGCTCATCGGCGGCGGCGTGGCCCTGCTCCTGGCGTTCATCATCACCTGGCTGATCGCCAAGCGCGTGACCCGTCCAATCGAGCAGCTGGCCGGTATGGCCCAAGCCGTGACGGCGGGTGATTACAGCGTGCAGCCGGAGATTGGCCGCACGGACGAAGTGGGCATCCTCGGGCGCTCGTTCGCGAAGATGATCAACTCCCTCCGCGACAAGGCGGATCTCGAGGAGCTGTACGCGCAGATGGCCGAGCGCAGCGACGAAGTGCAGGCGCTGCGCGGGCTGGAACCGGCCCGGCTCGACGAGGGGACGGTACTGGTGACCGATCTGCGCGGCATGCCGCCGACCGTGGGCGAGGGCGACGCGTCGATCGTGGTCGCCGAGATCGAGAGGGCCATGCGCCTGCAGCAGAAGGAAGTGGCGCGGCAGGACGGCGAAGTCCGGGAGATCCTCGGGCATCGCCTGATCTCCGTGTTCCGCGGCGAACGGGGGATCATCCACGCCATCCGCGCGGCACGGGCCATCAACGAGGAGCTGGCCATCCAACTCGGCGCCAAGTCGACGATGACCATCGGCGTGGGCATCGCGACGGGGGAGTTCGTGACCGGCTCGGTGTCGATCGAGCAGGAGCACGGGCTGGCCATCGTCGGCAACGCGCCGCAGCTGGCCATGCTGTTCGCCTGGCACGCGCCCTCGGGCTACGCGTACGTATCGTACGAGACCGCGCAGGCCATTGGCGGCGAGGTGCTGTCGTCATCGCAGCGGAAGGAAGTGCGCCTGGAGTGGCTGGCGGCGCCGCTGCCGGTGGCGTCGCTGCCGCTGGTGAGCGTGACCACGGGGATGAT
Source organism: Acidobacteriota bacterium (assembly GCA_034665665.1). Lineage (GTDB taxonomy): Bacteria > Acidobacteriota > Thermoanaerobaculia > Gp7-AA8 > Gp7-AA8 > DASWOB01. The sequence continues at coordinate 652 of JAXDJK010000528.1, read as the reverse complement.
GCGCTCCGTCGGCGCGAGCAACACCGGAAGCATGGCCACGTTGAAGATGGATGGCACGGTCGCGGGGCAGACCGCGCCGGCGAGCGGCTACGCCGACCTCGCGCTGGGCCATCTCTTCGCGGGCCGCTACCGGATCGAGCAGATCCTCGGGCGCGGCGGGATGGGCGTGGTGTACAAGGCGGTCGATTCGCAGCTGGACGAGACGGTGGCCATCAAGACGCTGCCGGGTGACGTGATGACCAAGTCTCCCGAGGATCTGGAGCGGTTCAAACGCGAGATCCGGCTGGCCCGGAAGATCACCCACCGCAACGTGCTGCGCACCTTTGATTACGGCGAGGCGGAGGGCGTGTACTTCATCAGCATGGAGTACGTGCGCGGTTACACGCTGTCGGAGCTGCTCGACGAAGCGCCCAAACGGCAGATGGCGCCGCGGCCCGCCGCCGGCATCTCCCGCCAGATCTGCCGCGGCCTGCACGCCGCGCACGAGCAGGGGATCATCCATCGGGACATCAAGCCGGGCAACGTGCTGATCGACGCGAAAGGGGAGGTCAAGCTGATGGACTTCGGCATCGCCCGCATGGCCGAAGCCCCGGAAGCGATGACCCAGGCCGGCCTGATCGTCGGCACGCCGCACTACATGAGTCCCGAGCAG
>JAXDJK010000527.1:0-5641 GCA_034665665.1 Acidobacteriota bacterium | reverse complement strand
TAGCCGCGGAGCGGCGATATCTCTGTAGCCCAACGGCGTCAGCCTTGGGGACAAAGAGCGGTGCCCTCACCTTATCCAGCCGCGGAGCGGCGACATTTTGCGGTTCATCACGAATGTCGCCGCTCCGCGGCTGGACTCAGGGGGCGGCGCGTCGTTCTATGGTCGCTACTCTCGTCCGAGGTTCGGGGGACCCAGGTCGGCCGGCCAGGTGAACTGCCACCGTTCGCCGGGATGCGTGGCGATCATCAGGAATTCTTCGGGACCGGAGCTGCCGTTGGCGCGTACGCGGCCGAGGTAAAACGCGATGAATTTCCCCTCGTCCGTCCAGCGGACGACAGAGAAACACTGCAGTGCGTGCGTTACGGGTGACTGTCTGGACTTGTAGGGATTCCCGAAGCCCGCGGCGGCGAGTGCCGGGCTGTCCGGATCACACTGTGAGAGCGCGGTGAGCGCTTTCTTCAACGCCTCCGGGAGCTCGTCGCCATGCGCAATTCCCCTGAATACGGCCGCATCGGGCGCGGTGACCGCGCAGGTCGCACCACAGCGGCCACCGGCGGTCGCACACGCCGCAAGGTACAGACAGGAGATGAAAAGGTACATGCGTCTCATGGTGGTCTCGATGCGCCGCGCTCGAACCAAGGCAGTTGCGATAGTCATTCCCAAGACCGGACGCCGTTGGGCTGTAGACATTTCGCTGCTCCTCGGCTAAAGGCGGTATGCCGGGCCCCGGGCTCCGGAAGGTGCGCCGGAGGCGCGCACTACACCGGGGCATGCGGACGAGGGATGGAGCGGACGGCCGTGGTTCGTAGCAGGCAGGTTTGGACTGCCGGCGACCTTAGGCGCCGCTTTGTCGCGGTGTATCGACCGCGTGTATTCGCCGCGACAAAGCGGCGTCTGAGGCCACCGGCAGTCCAAACCTGCCTGCCAAGCGCCACGCCTGTCGTGCTACCGCAACTGCTCTTCGATGGAGCGCGTGAGGGGCGTATCCACGTCGCCGGTGTGCTGGGTGGTGACGGTTTCGATGAGGACGACCCAGCACTCTTCCTCGGCGCGGGGGTTGTGCATGACGCCGCGGGGGACGACGTAGAAGTCGCCTTCGCGGAGGATGACGGGGTCGCTGTTCTCGAGCTGGATCTGGAGCTCGCCGCGGATGACCAGGAAGAGCTCGTCCTCGGCGTCGTGCTTGTGCCAGGCGAATTCGCCCTGGACTTTGGCGACCTTGAGGTACTGGTCATTGACGCGGCCGATGACTTTCGGCGACCAGTGGGCGTCGACGCGGGCGAATTGGTCGAGGAGGGTGGTGGCCTGGTTGGTCATGAGCGCAAAAGAAACGGGGCCGCTTGCGCGGCCCCGGAGGAGTGTCGGTTGGAGCGGGAAACCGGACTCGAACCGGCGACATCAACCTTGGCAAGGTTGCACTCTACCAACTGAGTTATTCCCGCTTAACTGCTGCGACGGCGAACTTTAGTGGTGCTTTGGTTCGCTGTCAAGCACCGGCAGCTAACGGTTCGGCCCGGGGGTCTATTCCTTCAGGGGCGCTCGACGCGGATGCCGTAGGCGTTGAGCTTGCGGTAGAGGTTGCTGCGCTCGACGCCGAGGGCTTCGGCTGTGCGGCTGATGTTGTTGCCGTAGTCGCGGAGGCGGGCCAGGATGTACTGCTTTTCGAATTCGTCGCGGGCGTCTTTGAGCGGCAGGTCGGAGGGGATGGGAACAGGGGCTTCGGTGCGGGTGCCGAGCTGGATGTCTTCGGGCTCGATGGTGTCGGACTCGAGGAGGATGGCCAGGCGCTCGATGACGTTGCGAAGCTCGCGGACGTTGCCGGGCCAGTGGTAGGCGCGGAGCTTGGTGGCGGCGCCGCCTGAGAGTTTCTTCTTCGGGTGGCCGGTCTCGGCGGCGAAGCGGCGGAGGAAGTGCTCGGCGATGAGGACGATGTCGTTGCCACGGGCACGGAGGGGCGGGACTTCGATGGGGATGACGTTGAGGCGGTAATAGAGATCGCTGCGGAAGTTGCCGGCGGCGATCTCGGCGTCGAGGGTTTTGTTGGTGGCGGCCAGGACGCGCACGTCGACTTTGATGGTCTGCTGGCCGCCGACGCGCTGGAAGGTCTGTTCCTGCAGGACGCGCAGCACTTTCGCCTGGGTCTTGAGGCTCATGTCGCCGACTTCGTCGAGGAAGAGCGTGCCGCCGTCGGCGAGCTCGAATTTGCCTTTTCGGTCGTCGATGGCGCCGGTAAACGCTCCCTTCCTGTGGCCGAACAACTCGGACTCGATGAGCTCCTCGGGGATGGCGGCGCAGTTGACGTCGATGAAGGCCTGATCGGCGCGGAGGGAGTTGCGGTGGAGGGTGCGGGCGATGATTTCTTTGCCGCTGCCGTTCTCGCCGGTGATGAGGACGCGGCTGTGCGAGGGGGCGGCGCTGCGGACCTGCTGTTCGAGTTTGCGCATGACGACGCTCTCGCCGATGAGCAGCTCTTCCAGCGAGAGATTCCGCTTGAGGTCGCGCACCTGTTCGCGCAGGCGGCGGTCGGCCAGGGCGTGGTTGACGGTGAGGAGGACGCGCTCGAGCGACAGCGGCTTTTCGAGGAAGTCGTAGGCGCCGAGGCGCGTGGCCTTGACGGCGGCTTCCACGCTGCCGTGGCCGGAGATCATGATCACGGGAGGCGCGCCGGCAGCGCGGAGGCGCTCGAGGATGGCCATGCCGTCGATGCCGGGCAGCCAGAGGTCGAGCAGCACGAGATCAAACTCGTCGCGGGCGTACTGGGCGATGCCTTCCTCCCCCGTCTCGCAGATCGTGGCTTTGTGGCCTTCGTCCTCGAGGATGGAGGCGAGGGTGCTGCGGATGCCGGGCTCGTCGTCGATGATCAGGATTTTGGACATGGACTCTACGCCGGCAGCTCGATCTCGAAGCGGGTGCCGCGGGGCTGGTTGTCGTGGACGTGGATCTGGCCGTCGTGGTCGCGGACGATGCGGTGGACGATGGCCAGGCCGAGGCCTGTGCCGCGGCCTTTGGTGGAAAAGTATGGGAGGAAGAGCTTGTCTTTGTCGGCGTCGGGGACGCCCCGGCCGGGATCGGCCACTTCGATGACCACACGGTGAGGGGCGCGGCGGGCGGAGAGGCGGATCGAGCCGGCTTCCGTGGCTTCGACGGCGTTCTTGAGGAGGTTGCCGACGGCGCGGCGGATCTGTTCGGGGTCCATGAGCAGCTCGATGTCGGGGGCGACGTCGACGTTGATGGAGACCTGGGGCTTGACGTCGCGGTAGAGGTTCGCGGCCTGCTGGAGGATCTCGGCGAGCTGGGCGTGGCGGAGGTGGACGGCGGGCATGCGGGCGAAGCGGGCGAATTCGTCGACCATGCGATTGAGCTGGGTCACTTCCTCGACGATGGTGCGGGTGCCTTCTTCGATGGCCTGACCGGCGTCGGCATCGCCGCGGCGGTACTTTTTGGCGATGCGCTCGGCGGAGAGCTGGATGGGCGTGAGCGGGTTCTTGATCTCGTGGGCGATCCGCCGCGCGGCTTCGTTCCAGGCGGCGAGTTTCTGAGCCTGCACGAGCTGCGTGGAGTCCTCGAGGGCGAGCACCCAGCCGGAGTCGCCCTCACCAGAGAGACGCGCCGCGGATAGCTCGAGGTAACGCAGCTCGCCGCCGAGGATCAGGGCCACCTCGCGGGCGCGCACACGGCCGGTGGTCAGTTCCTCGAGGGCACCGGCCAGGGGGACGAGATCACCTGCCAGCAGCTCGCGGAGGCTGGCGCCGGTGGGGACGTCGCCGAGCTGCAGCATCTGCTCGGCGGCGCGGTTGATCGAGAGGATGGTCAGGTTGTCGCCGAAGGCGATGATGCCGGTGGCCACGCTCTCGAGGACGGTGACCATGAAGGCGCGGTCGTCATCGAGGCGGCGGTTGGTCTCGGTGAGCTGTTCGCGCTGCCGGGCCAGCTCGCCGGACATGTCGTTGAACGAGGCGATCAGGCGGCCCACTTCATCCCCGGCGGCGATGTCGACGCGCGTGCCGTAGCCGCCTTCGGCGAGCTTTTCGGTTGCTTCGGCGAGGGCTTTGATCGGGATGGTGATGCGGCGCGAGGCGTAGATCGACGTCCACAACGTTCCGAAGAGGATGGCCAGCGTGACCGCCAGAAACAGCGAGGTCTGGGAGGCTTTCAAGGTCTGGCGCTGGGAGCTGAGCTGGAGGAAGTTGCGGTGGGCGATGATGGATTCGTCGATCATCCGGCTCATCGCTGACGGGATGAATACGCCGGCCAGGGCGACGTCCGGGCCGCTGCCGATGCGCACGGCGGTGCGGATCCATTTGCCGCTGGCCACGACGTCGATCTTGACGGCGCTCCCCTTCCGGGCCACGTCTTCGAAGAAGCGTAGCGAGGGGTCGGCCACTTCGTGGATGGGGGCGCGGGGATTCGCCTGGGCTTTGAGGAGGATGCCGTCGCGGTAGACGCCGGCCAGGTCGATGCGGTGGAACTGGCGGACGTGGGCGAGGACGGCGTCGAGACCGGCGGGATCTTCGGCAGCCGGGTTGGTGGCGATCTCGCGCGCGGCGCCGCCGGCCATCTCCGCGGCCTGGTCCTGGGCCATCTGGGCGATGGCTTCACCATTCCGGAGGATGACCCGCACGGGCGTGGCGAACCAGCGGTCGACGGAGACGCGCAGGAGGTCGGTGGCGACGAGGAAGAGGAGGACTACCGGTAACAACGACGTGGCGACGTATGTCAGGACGAGCTTGGTGCGGAAGCGCGAGCCGATGATGCCGCGCTGGCGGTCGAGGACGAGCTTGACGATGCCGCGCAGGAGGACGAAGAGGATGCCGAGGATGAGAAGGAGGTTGATGTTCCAGAGGACGAAGAGGAGGACCTGGCTGCTGAGGGCTTCGGGCGTGAGCTCTTTGGCTTCCTGGGTGACGTAGTAGACGAGGCTGGTGATGGCGAGAATGACCAGCGGCACAGTGATGATGAACCGGGGGTCTTTGCGGTAGCGGAGGAGGAGCTCGCGCAGCTTGTTCATGGCTTGGCCGCCGGGGCTGCAGCGGGCTCGGACTTCTGGGGTTTGACGCGGGCCTCTCGCCAGGGGGTGGAGACTTCCCACGGGATGACGTACATGAGCCAGCCGCGCATGAGGTCGGCCTTGACGCGGACTTTGAGTTTGTACGGTTTGCGTCCGCCGATGTCGAAGAGGTCGGGCTCGTCGACGGCGGTCATCCTCTTCACCAATGCAGCGAGGTCGGTGTAGGTCTCGGAGCGGACGAGCCTGCGGTCACGCCGGTAGTTGTGGAGGTATTCGCGGGTGACGGAGTTGAAGGAGCAGATGATCTCGATCCGGGCGCGGTCGACGCTTTCGTCGAACCAGTTGGGGCGGTCCCGAAAGATTTCGATGACGTAGGTGAAGCTGGTCGGCAGACCGCTCTGGAGCGCATCGACCATTTCGCCGTTCGTGAAGGCGTTGTCGAGGGTAAAACGAACCCCAACTTTGGCGCCGGTGTGGGTAGCGCTCAGGTTCCGAATCTGCGGCTTCGGCGCGCCGAAGGCGCTCGTCGCCAGCAGAATCAGCAGAAGGTAACGCACCGTGTGGCTTTTTTACCACAGTCCTCGGTTTTCGGGTATGCCGAGAGGACACGACCGGGGGCCTCCGGCGGGCCGG
>JAXDJK010000526.1:0-7356 GCA_034665665.1 Acidobacteriota bacterium | reverse complement strand
GGTGGCGACACCGCACTCCAAACGCTTCGCGTAGTCCGGCACGCTCTAGGCCTACCCCACCCGCCGCCCATCCCGGAACACCGCCGTCACGAGGTTGACGCCGAAGTGGTAGACGAGGTGGAGGTAGTTGGGCGCGTCGATCAGCACGAGGTCGGCGCGTTTGCCGGGCTCGATGGAGCCGGTTTCCGCGGCGAGTCGTAGCGAGTAGGCGCCGTTGAGCGTGGCGGCGGTTAACGACTCCTCGACGGTCATCTTCATCTGCAGGGTGGCGAGCTGCATCACAACCTGCATCGACTCGGTCATGCTCGTGCCGGGGTTGCAGTCGGTCGAGAGAGACACGATGGCGCCCTGGTCGATCAGTGCGCGGGCGGGGGCGTAGCGGTCGGACATGAGGAAGAAGCTGGTGGCGGGTAATAGGTTGGCGACCGTGTTGGAGGCGGCGAGGGCGGCCACACCCGAGGCGGAGATGTGCATGAGGTGGTCGGCTGAGGCGGCGCCGACTTCGGCGGCCATGCTCGCGCCGTCGGTGTCGGAGAGCTCGTCGGCGTGGAGGCGGGGGATCATGCCGAGGGCCGCGCCGGCGCGCAACACCGACTCGCCCTGGTCGCGGGTGAAGACGCCGCGCTCGACGAAGGCGTCGCAGAAGACGGCCAGCTTTTCCTCGGCCACGGCGGGCAGGATCTCGCCGAGGATCGTGGAGAGGTAGCCCTCGCGCGCGGACTCGCTGCCGCGGCTCTCGGGGGGGAACTCGTGTGCGGCCAGGCAGGTGGGGACGAGGCGCACCGGGGACGACGCCGAAGCGGTGCGGATGGCGCGGAGCTGCTTGAGCTCGGACTCCTTCGTCAGGCCGTAGCCGCTCTTGGCCTCGGCGGTGGTGGTGCCGTAGCGGGCCATGGTGGCGGCTCTCGTGAGGACGTTCGCGACCAGCTCTTCCTCGGTGGCCTTGCGCGTGGCGTGGACGGTCGCGGCGATGCCGCCGCCCGAGGCGGCGATCTGCTCGTAGGTCTCCCCCTGCAGGCGGCGGTTGAACTCCGACTCGCGCAGGCCGGCGAAAGGGATGTGCGTGTGCGTGTCGATGAAGCCCGGTACGGCGGTGGCGCCGGCGGCGTCGAAGTCGTCATCAATCACGATCGACGACGGCAGATCCGCCTCCGGCCCGACGTAGGCGATGCGCTCGCCGTCGATGACGATCACCGCGTTCTCGTACACCCGCAACGTGCGCATGGCCGCGCCGCGGACGGCGGTCGTGCCGGTGGGGGTGGCGATCTGTTTGAGGTTGCGAATCAGCAGCATTACTTGTGCGCGCGCGAGGCGAACAGCGCGGTGATGGGCGTTTCGTTGGCCTCTTCCTCCGCGTCCATGACGACCATCTGCTGGATGGTGTCGAGGGTCGACTGGAGTTTGTTGCGGGCCATGCGGCGCTCCATCTTCAGGTCCTGGATGGTGCGCTCCAGGTCGCCGATGCGCTTCATGGTCTGGGAGACCAGGCGGTCGGCCAGGAGCTCGGCGTCTTTGACGATCAGCTCCGCTTCCTTGCGGGCGTTCGCGGTCACGTCCTCGGCCACTTTCTGCGCGGAGAGCAGGGTGTCCTTGAGGATGCGCTCGCGGCTGGTGTGGTCCTCGAGGTCCTCGCGGAGCATGCCGTTCTCCCGGGAGAGGCGGTCGGTGTCGCGCAGGAGGCGCTCGATCTCCTCGGCCACGAGGTGCAGGTAGGCGCGCACATCGTCGGCGTTGTAGCCTTTGAGGACGCGCCCGAACGTCTGCTTCTGAATCTCCAGCGGAGACAGGTTGTGCATCTCACCCTCCCATCACGTGCCCGGTGCACGGGGTTATTTTGTGAGTATAAACCCGGCCAGCGCGGCCAGCAGCCCCTGGAGGACGTAGATGGTCAGCAGGAGCAGCAGCGGCGCCCAGTCGAAGCCGGCCGTGTCGAAGCGCCGCAGCAACCGCCGGAAGGGGCGCAGGAAGGGGCGGGTCATCCGCTCGAAGAGGTCGCTGAGCTGTTCGATGACGCCGTAGAACTGGCGGTGGCGCCACCGGAACTGCGAGTTGCGCGAGAAGAAGAGGATCCACGAGAGGATCACCCAGACGAAGATCGCCCACTTCAGCATCTCCAGGATGATGTGGATGGCGCTGAAGAACGGCAGGAGGAATGGACCCATGGTCAGCCGCGGCTCCCGAAGATGGCCCGGCCGACGCGGATGATGGTGGCCCCTTCTTCAATGGCTACGTCGAAGTCGTCGGTCATGCCCATGGAGAGCTGTTCGAGCCCCAGTTGATCGCGCAACCTACGCAGCTCGCGAAAGTGCGGGCGCATCGCTTCGGCCTCGCCGTGCGGCGGGATGGTCATCAATCCGGTGAGGTGCAGGGCCGGCAGGGCGCGGAGCGCAGCGGCCAGCGTGGGCACATCGGCGGGCTCGACTCCGGCCTTCTGCGGCTCGCCTCCCACGTTCACTTCGATGAGGATCTCGGGCCGCTTCCCTGCCGCCTCGGCGGCGCGGGCGAGCTTCTGCCCGAGGTCGAGCGAGTCCACGGTCTGGATCACGTCGAAGAGGCGGACCGCGTCTTTGGCCTTGTTGCTCTGCAGGTGGCCGATGAGGTGCCAGCGCGCGCTGCCCCCGCCTGCACTCCCAGTGACCAGCGGTTGCTTGTCGCGGGCTTCCTGGACGCGGTTCTCGCCGACGTCGGTCATGCCGGCAGCGATGGCGGCGCTGACGTCCGCGGCCGGGAAGGTCTTGGTGACCGCCACGAGCTGGACATCGGTGCGCGCGCGGCCGGCGCGGTCGCAGGCGGCGGCAATGCGCTGCTCGACGGCAGCGGCGTTGCCGGCGATCTCGTCAGCCCGCGACACGGTGCCTTTCGAGGCTGCGGCCGTCGCCGCGGTCGATGGCCACGTTGGCCAGGCGATCCGCATCTTTGTTGCCGGCGCGCAGGGTGTGGCGGATGGAGAAGCGGGCGAACTTGCGCGCCAGGATCTTCGCCTTCTGGTGCAGAGGGATCAGGTTGGGGTGCTTGACGCGGTAGATCCCGAGCATCTGTTTCACGAGGAGCTCGGAGTCGGAGATGATCTCGACCTCGGTGGCGCCCTCGGCATCGGCGACGGCCAGCGCTTCGAGAAGGCCCGAGTACTCGGCGACATTGTTCGTGGTCCGGCCGATGTGACCGGCCACCTCGATGATCTCGCCGGTGTCGGTCTTCATGAACACTCCGTAACCGGCGGGGCCCGGGTTGCCCCGTGCGCCGCCGTCGATCCAGGCTGTGACTTTCACGATGCGGGTCTCTCCAGGTAGAGGATGCGGTGGCAGCCTTCGCACATCACCAGCTCGCCGCGGCGCAGCTGCTGAGCCAGTGCCGGGCGGGTGCGGCTGCGGCAGGAGGAGCAGGTGTCGTTGTGGACGGCGGCCATGGCCACACCCTGCCGCTGCTTGAGGATGCGCTTGAACTCCTGGCGGAGCCGCTCCGGCACGGTGCCCTCGATCTGGGCGGCCTTCTTCTTGAGCCCTTCCACTTCCTTGCGGAGGTCGCCGAGGGAGCTCTGCCACTCCGCGTGGGCCGCGTCGTAGCGGGCTTTGAGCGCGTCGAAGCCGTCGCGGCGCTCATCGAGCTGCGCCTGCACGCCCTCGGCGTCGGTCATGCTCTTGAGCACCGATTCCTCGAGCTCTTTGACGTGCTTGCGCGTGGCGTCGATCTCCTTCCACGCGGCGGCGTACTGCTGCTGATTCTTCACCTGCATCAGCTGGCCCTGGTACTTCTTGAGGAGCTCCTGCTGGTCGCTCAACTCCCCATCGACGCGCCGGCGTTCTTTGGCCAGGGCGTCGAGCTGTTCCTGGAAGCGGACCATCTCGGCATTCGAGGCCTCGAACTCACTCTCGACGGAGGCGAAGGATTCGGGCTTGACCGCCATTTGCTTCTCGCGGTCGGTCAGCGCCGAAAGTACGGTCTGGAGCTGCCATAGTTTGTCGACGTCGTTCAACGATTCCTCCAAAAACAAAAAAGGCGTTCCTCGGTCGGAACGCCTGTGCGGGACGGATCGTCTCCGGCGCGCGAACAATCAATCATCTGTCGGAAGGCTCTCTGCATCTCGTGTGGTGGGTCCACCAGGATTCGAACCTGGGACCAACCGGTTATGAGCCGGCAGCTCTAACCGCTGAGCTATGGACCCCGGGGCCGGTGATTCTAACAGATCACGAGGCCATCAACGCGCTTCGACCGAGTCGCCGATCTGCATGGTGCGCCGCATGGCCACGATGATGCCGGTGGCGGTCTTGGCCTGGGTAGTGAGGATGCCGATCTCGCCGAGGACCTGACGCGGCTGATCGGAGCGCGGACTCGGCCGGTAAACGGTCAGGAAGTCGCCGGGCTGGAGCTGGTCGTCGGTGCCGAGGGTGACCTGGACGAGAATACCCTCCGCGAGCTCGAGATCCCAGTCGCGGGAGTCGACGATGGTGCCGGTGGTCCGTCCAGTCGGTGCATCGCACCAGGCCGGCATGTCCGGGATGCGGGCGATCGGGATGGGCAACTGCGGCATCGGCTTGAGGCGCGCACCGACGGAGATCTCGCGGCAGGACTGGACGACGATGGCGCGGGAGACGTCGCCTTCGGAGCAGAGGATGCGGATCTGCCCCTGGTAGTTGTAGTGGCGGCCGACGAGCTCTTTGGTCCCGGGGTTGTAGATCAGGTCGCCCGGCTCGATGGCCATGTAGGTCTCACCGGCGACCAGGCCGCTAGCCGCACCGCCCCGAACGAAGACGAGGTCGCCCTCGGCGACCTTGGCCGGAGCCTCGATCGTGGCGCGCGGAAGGTACATGACTTCGACGTCTTCGAGCGACTGGACGTAGTTGGGCAGGGTGTCGACTTCGTTCGGACTGCCGATGTAGCCGTAGCAATAGATGTCGGATTCACTGCCGAGCGGGACGGGACGGCTCTCCTGCGCCACACGGGCGATGGTCATGCCGTTGGCGGTGCGGTCCGCTTCGAGCGGCGGCTCCTTGCCGGTGGTGCCGGCCGCGGCAGTCGTGGCGGTCGTCTCATCGGTTCCGCGAGTGGTCGCGTCGCCGGTCTGGGTCGTGCCTTCGCCTTCGACGAGGAGGACGTCGCCGGGATAAATCCAGTGGGCGTCGGTGATCCAGGTGTTGGATTCCCAGAGCTGCGGCCAGAGGTAGGCGTTGCCGAAGTACTGCTGGGCCAGGGCCCACAGCGTATCGCCGCGCTTGATGGTGTGAGTCTTGGCGCCCGCCGGATAGGTCGCGGCATCGGGCGGGTTGTACGCGGTGTAATGATCGCCCACGCGGTGTAGCTCACGCGGAGGCGTCGACGACGACTGCGGCTGCGCGAAGGCGGGGATCGCCATCACGAACAGGAGAACGGGAGCCACCCTACGCACACTGACCATTGTCCCCTCCCAGGCCTTGTTGCCAGGTAAATCAGGTCAATAAGTTAGCGTAAGGAGAGGGTTGCGGTCAAACGGGAGGAGTTCCTCGGGTTCCTCGGGTTCCTCGGAGTTCCTCGGGAATCGCGTGTTTGCCGAGGAACTCCGAGGAACCCGAGGAACTGCTACTCACCGCAGCGTCAGCGTTCCGTCCGCCTCGGGCACCGAGCCGCCCTTGACCTGATCGGCCTGGTACTTTTCGAGCTGCTTGCTGCGTTTGTCGTAGTTCTTCATGACCTTCTTCACGTACTGGCGGGTCTCGCGGAAGGGGGGGATGCCGCCGTAGCGCTGGACGTTGCCTTCGCCGCCGTTGTAGGCCGCGAGGGTCTTCTTCACGTCACCGTGGAAGCGCTTGCTGAGGTAGCCGATGTACTTCACGCCGGCGTCGACGTTCTGCTCCGGGTCGTAGAGGTTGCTGGCGCCCATCCAGCGGCCGGTGCGGGGCATGAGCTGCATGAGGCCCTTGGCGCCGACGTGCGAGCGCGCGCCGCTCTTGAAGCGCGACTCCTGCTCGATGACCGCGGCCACGAGGACCGGATCGACGTCGTACTTTTTGGCCTTCTCGTGAATCAGCTCGCCGTACGGCATCGACTTGGCGAAGAACTCGGCCCGGACGGCATCGCTGATGCGCTCCATCTCGGCGAAGAAGAGGTCGCGCTTCCCGTGATGCGGCGCCTTGCCGCTGGCCGGCACTTCGTCGATCTCCACCCAGCGGTGGTCGAAGAGCTGCAGCTCGCGCGTGACCATCCGGTCCGGCAGGACCTGGGCGAGCTTGAAGACCGTGTTGCCGGTGAAGCCGCCGTGGATGTTGGCCACGACCTTCTCGCTGTTGCCGCGCTGTTCGACCACCCGCACCGCATCGAGATCCTTCTGCACGAGGAAATGAACGTTATCGAGCGTCTCGGCCACGCCGCCGATGGAAAGCGCGGTGCCGAGGAGGAGGGCAGTGGCACCGCGGCCTCCGAGAAAACGAATCACACGATGACGTTCGACCGACTTCCGTCCGCGGGCCAAACGAATCGAGAGTGAATCTTTCAGGGGACGTTGATTAAGCATCGTTCTCCGTTCCGCTTCAGATTTTATCTTGATTCAAATAATGGATAAATCCCTGAACCGCCCAGAAGAACGCATGGCGCGAGACCGAATATTGCTGGGTCAGGCGGGCGCTACAGCCAACTACTGTCTACTCAGCAGTTTGCTCGCCGAAAACTTCCGCCGAGAAGCGCTCGATCCGCGTCTCCGGAGAGCGCCAGGCGTCGGGCGGGAGCCCCGCTTTCTGGCATGTGTGCTGGAGGAGCTCGTCGCGGTCCCACCCGTATTGGGTGGCCACCTGCGGCAGGAGCAGCCCGGCGTTCCGGCCGCGGCTGACGATGAGGCCATCGCGGCCTACTTCGATCTCGGCGACGTCGGTGACCGGCACGATCGGGCTCATGACCGAGATCTCCAGGTCGATGGCCGGCAGCTCGTCCGGCGCGAGCGGAAAGAACCGCGGGTCGCGGAAGGCGGCGCTGATGGCGCTCGAAGAAATGGCCTGGTAGAGCGGCGCCAGCGCCTGGATGGTCCCGATGCAGCCGCGCAACGCTCCCTGCGCGTGCAGCGTGACGAAGCAGCCGCTCGGGCGCGTCAGCGGTTCGTCGAGCTGCTCGGGGGAAGGGAGCTCCGGGCGGCGTCCGGAGAGGACGGCCTCGATCGATTCACGGGCGATCCGTAGGAGCTGGTTCCGCTGCGGGGTCGTGAGCATTGGGGTTGCCGCGATAGATGAGCATCAGGTTGCGGACGTAGACGAGCAGCCCCGCGACCTGTCCGATGATGAACACGGGGTCCCGGCGGTGAATTGCGTAGATGGCCGTGACGATTCCGCCGCACAGGGAGAGGTACCAGAAGCCCACGGGGATGTAGCTGGTCTTCTTCCGCTCGGAGGAGATCCA
>JAXDJK010000525.1:0-3740 GCA_034665665.1 Acidobacteriota bacterium | reverse complement strand
CCTGTGGCAAGTGCGCCGCGCCCCACCCGCCCAGGTCCCTCGCTCGACGCTCGGGATGACAACCGTTTACAGCCCGTACTCTTTCGCGATCAGCTCGTAGGAGCGGCGCCGCGTTTCGGAGGCGTGGGTGATGCTGACGATCATGATCTCGTCGGCGTTGTATTCGGCGATCACGGCGTCGATGCCTTTGCGCACCGTGGCGGGCGAGCCGACGATGGCACGGCGGCGGGTGCGGAAGGGGTCGTCCTCTTTCGGCTGCTGTTCCAGGAAGGCCAGCGCTTTGTCGATGGGCGGGATGGGGATGAGCTGGCCGCGGAAGAAGAGGGTGAACATCATCCGCGAGCTGGCGGAGATGCGGACCGCTTCTTCGTCCGTGTCGGCGCAGAGGGCCCAGACGGCGGTGATGACCCGCGGCTCCTTGAGCGTCTTCGAGGGCTCGAACTGGTCGCGGTAGCGCTGCACGATCTCGGCGCCGGTGGGGGTGATGAAGTCGGCGAAGGCGTACGGCAGGCCGAGCTCGGCGGCCCAGATGCCGCTCTGCGGCGAGCTGCCGAGCAGCCACAGCTCCGGCACTTCCGGCCGGCCGGGCAACGCCGACAGTCGCGCGAAGGGATGATCCGGCGGCATGTCGTCTTCGATGTAGGCCATCAGCTCGTACAGCTGGGCCGGGAAGTCGTCCGGTCCGGCCGTGCGGCGATCGCGCTGGAGGGCGAAGGTGGTGGTGGGGTCGGTGCCGGCGGCGCGGCCGAGGGCCAGGTCGATCCGGCCGGGGGTCAACCCACTGAGCATGCTGAAGGTCTCGGCGACTTTGAGCGGGCTATAGTGCGGGAGCATGACGCCGCCACTGCCGACGCGGATGCGCGAAGTCACCGCGGCGATGGGGCCGATCAGCGCTTCCGGACTGGCGCAGGCGAGGGCCGGGGTGCCGTGATGCTCCGCCACCCAGTAACGGTGATAGCCGAGGTCGTCGGCAAGCCGCGCCAGGGCCACGGAGTCGCGCAGGGCCTGCGCGCCGGACGAGCCCTCGGAGATCGGCGACTGATCGAGAACACTGAGTCGAACCATGTGGCATGTTAGTTCCACGGTCGTGCCATCAAACAAAGCCAGCCAGCAAAAGGAGAATCGGATGCAACAACGGGTACTCGGCCGCGACGGCCTGCAGGTTTCTGCCCTCGGCCTCGGCTGCATGGGGATGTCGGAGTTCTACGGCGCTTCCAATGAGTCGGAGGCCATCGCCACCATCCATCGGGCCATCGACCTCGGCTCCAACTTCCTCGACACGGCCGACATGTACGGCCCCTTCACGAATGAGAAGCTGATCGGCAAGGCCATCCGCGACCGCCGGGATCAGGTGGTGCTGGCCACGAAGTTCGGGAACATGCGCGGCGAGGATGGCGCGTTCCTCGGCGTGAACGGCAATCCCGACTACGTCCGCAAGTCGTGCGACGAGTCGCTCCAGCGCCTCGGCGTGGAGGTGATCGATCTGTACTACCAGCACCGCGTCGATACGAAGACGCCCATCGAGGACACGGTTGGCGCGATGGCGGAGCTGGTCCAGCAGGGCAAGGTGCGCCACCTCGGCCTGTCGGAAGCGGCGCCGGCCACGATCCGCCGGGCGCACGCCGTCCATCCCATCACGGCCCTGCAGACCGAGTACTCGCTCTGGAGCCGCGATCCCGAGGATGAGATCCTGCCGACGGTGCGGGAGCTGGGGATCGGCTTCGTGGCCTACAGTCCCCTCGGCCGCGGCTTCCTGACGGGACGGTTCCGGTCGCTCGATGACCTGGATCCGAAGGACTACCGCCGGAACTCGCCCCGCTTCAAGGGTGAGAACTTCCGCAAGAACCTGGACGTGGTGGAGCGCATCGAGGAGCTGGCCCGTGAGAAGGGCGTCACGCCGTCGCAATTGGCGCTGGCGTGGGTGCTCCACCGCGGGGACGACATCGTGCCGATCCCGGGGACGAAGCACGTCAAGTACCTCGAGGAGAACGTCGGCGCGGCCGCGGTGACGCTCAGCGAGGAGGAGATGCGCCGGATCGACGAGGTGGCGCCGAAGGGCGTCGCGGCCGGCGAGCGGTACCCGGACATGGGTGCGGTGAACCGGTAAGGCGCTCCAGGAAAAAGATCTCTTCGCAGCAGTCTCTCCCTGTGAACGACAATAAGACTGAACAGGGTAGGGAAAAGTGTCTGCCGATCACTCCTCAAGTAACCATATCCCACACACATGCGATAGATCCCGGATGGGTCCGGGGCTCTGTCTTCGAGTCAAGAGCGGAGAGAGATGGACGAAGTGAGTGCGCCCATCCAGGAGAGACACCTGCTGCGGAACCTCTACGGCGGGGATCGCGAGGCGTTCTGGCCGCTGTGGATGCAGCATCGTCTGCACCTTTACAGCGTATGTCTGCGGCACATGAGAGGTGTGCCGGCGGATGCCGCGGACGCGGTGAGCCGGTCGATGCTGCTGGCTTTCGCCAAGCTGCCGGCCCATGCCGAGGAGATTCAGAACCTGCAGGCGTGGCTGACGCGGTTGACGCGGAACGTCTGCGTCGACATGTGCCGCGAGCGGCAGCGGCTGACCACGCGCGCCACGACGACGGTGGACGACATCGCCATCGACGACAAGGCACCGGTGGATCCGCGGCCGTCGCCGGAGCAGGAGGCGCTCTCGAACGAGTTCTGCCTCAGTCTGCTCGGCGCGGTGGATGCGCTGCCGCCGCTGCTGCGCGAGGTGGCGCGATTGCGCTTCCTGCACGATGCGTCGTACGAGCGGATCGCGGCGGCGCTGTCGATCACCGAGGCGGCGGCACGGAAGCGCGTGCAGCAGGCGCGGATGATCCTCCGTAGCCGCAGCTGACGCCGATGCTGACGCCGATGGATGCCGCCGACGCCACGCTGTGGGTCGAAGATCGTCCTGCGCGGCTGCTGCGGCCGGCGGGCATGTCCCCGCTGGTGGACCTGGAGCCGCGCGATCTCGACGACCGCCGGCTGCTGCGCGAGCTGCCGCCGGAGCGGCGGGTGATCACCTGGCGCGGACGGGCGGAATCGGCCGACGAGCTGGGGGCGATCCTGCAGGCGCTGTCGCGGACACCGGCGTGCTTGTACCGGCTGGAGCTCGATTCGCCGCGGGCCGGTGATGCGCTGTTTCCGCTGCAGATGCTGCGCGCGGCGGGGCGGAAGGACGTGACGGCGTACGCGCTCGGGCCGGGGGGTTTCTGGACGCGCATCCTGGCGCCGCACCTCGGCGCGCCGATCGCCATCGCCGGCGACGGCGATTCGGTGCCGTCAGTGACGCAATGGATGGAGGACTACGGCTTCCCGCAGCTCGGCACGCCGGAGCAGATCTTCGGGATCGTGGGCTGTCCGGTGCTGCGGTCGCTCTCGCCGCGGCTGCACAACGCCGCCTACCGCGCTCTAGGGTTGGAGGCGCTCTACCTGCCGTTCCCCGTGGAGGGGTTCGCCGGTTTCTGGCAGGACGTGGTCGCGGGGCTCGACGGCCTGGGCTGGCCTCTGGGAGGGCTCACCGTAACGTCTCCCTACAAGGAGGAGGCGCTGGCCACGGCGGGCGAGGCGAGCCCGCTGGCGCGGCAGGCCGGCTCGGCCAACACCCTGCTGCGCAGGAACGGCTCCTGGCTCGCCGACACGGCGGACGCCGACGGGGTGGTCAAGGCGCTCGCGCACAGGCGCGTCCCGCTCGCCGGGAGGAAGACGGCGGTGGTGGGCTGCGGCGGCGCCGGACGCGT
>JAXDJK010000524.1:0-5679 GCA_034665665.1 Acidobacteriota bacterium | reverse complement strand
CTGTGGCTATACGAAAGCGGTGGCGACACCGCACTCCAAACGCTTCGCGTAGTCCGGCGCGCTTTAGGCGTAACGACGAACTCAGGCCGTTTCCATCATCTCCGCGGGGATGTCGAGGTTGGAGTAGACGTTCTGGACGTCGTCGTGGTCGTCGAGGATCTCGAGGAGGCGCAGGATGCCTTTGGCTTTCGCTTCGTCGACGGCGACGAGGGTGGAGGGGATCATGTCGAGCTTGGCTTCGACGGTGGGGATTTTGTTGGTGGCGAGGGCCTGGCGGACGGTTTCGAAGCTGGCGGGGGCGGTGTAGATCTCGTACACCTCGGCGTCCGCGGTCTGGAGGTCGTCGGCACCGGCGTCGAGGGCGATCTCCATGAGCTTGTCTTCGCCGACGGCGCTCTTTTCGATGGCGAAGTAGCCCTTCTTTTCGAACTGGAAGCGGACAGAGCCCGGGGTGCCGAGGTTGCCGCCGTGCTTCTCGAAGGTATGGCGGATCTCGGGGGTGGTGCGGTTGCCGTTGTCGGTCAGGGCTTCGACGATGATGGCCACGCCGCCCGGGCCGTAGCCCTCGTAGGTGACTTCTTCGTAGATCACGCCTTCGATCTCACCGGTGCCGCGCTTGATGGCGCGGTCGATGTTGTCCTTCGGCATGTTGCTGGCCTTGGCTTCGACGACGGCGGCACGAAGGCGGGGATTGCCGTCGGGATCGCCTCCGCCAAGGCGGGCGGCGATGGTCATTTCTTTGATGATGCGGGTGAAGACTTTGCCGCGCTTGGCGTCAGCCGCACCCTTCTTGTGCTTGATCGTGCTCCACTTGCTATGGCCGGACATGGAGATCGCTCCTTGAGTTTGCTGGTGAGAAGGGGGGCTGTGAATGCCTCACGCCTCGCTCGGAAGAGCAGGCATTATACCGAAGATGACGCCAGAATTCCCCATCCGCATCATCTCGGACGACGGAGATTGTTCGGTGATCGACTCGCCGGATGATCTTCTCGCGCAGATCGATTCGCTCGATTCAACGACGCCGGACAGCCGTCTCTGGGTGCGGGACGCTCTGGACCGGACGGTCCGGCTGCGGATGCGCAGCGGGGTGGTCGAGGTTCTCGAGGTGTGAAGCACGAGGGGCCTCCCGGCGGGAATGGTGAATGTTGAATGGTGAATGTTGAATTTTGAATTGAGGACCCGCGCTCGCGGCCTTTCAATCAACATTCAACATTCAACATTGAGCATTCAACATTCCCGCCGGGAGGCCCCCCGTCCTCACTCCCGCGGCGCCACTCCCAACTCGCGCAGGAGTGCGTCCGCTCCGTCGACGACGTCCATCACCCAGAGCATGTACTGCGTGTCGACGTGGATCGAGCGCGTGACCGCGGGGTTGAAGAGAAAGTCGGCGTCGATGGACTCGTAGTTCCCGTCGAACAGCAGGCCTACCAGCTCGCCGTTGGCGTTCAGGGTCGGCGAGCCGGAATTGCCGCCGGTGGTGTCGCAGGTCGAGAGGAAGTTCACCGGCACATCGTGCAGCTTCGCGTCCGTGTACGGAGCGGTCTTCTTCGGATCGGCGGCGGCGGCCAGGAGGGATTTGGGGCTGGCGAACGGCTCCTTCCCCGTCTCCTTCTCCACCACCCCGCGCAGCGTCGTCCGGGGGCTGTAATACGTCGCGTCTTTCGGACGGTAGCCTTCCACCTTGCCGAAGGTCAGGCGCAGCGTCGAGTTCGCGTCCGGATAGAGCGTCCCGCCGCTCGCGGCGCGCAGCCCTTCAAAGTACTGCGGGCGGAGGCGGGACATCGTGCCGGTGTAATCGAGATCGCGGGCCTCGTTCGTTTCCACCAGCGGCATCAGCGTGGCCACGAACGTCAGCATCGAATCCTTGCGGGCGGCCTGCTCGGCGCGCGATTCGGCGAACATCTTCGTCCGCTCCGCCTGCGTGCCGATCTGCGTCCCGCCGTAGAGCCGGTCCAGGAACGGCTCCACGCCGCCGGCCGCTTTCACCGCCTCGTCGACCGGCACGATCCGCTGCGAGGCCGGCAGCTTGTCGGCTTCCGTCAGGAGGAAGCGCACGATGGCCCGGTCGCTGGCCGGCTCGATCACGCGCTGCGCGCGCTCGGAAGCCAGCTGGAGACGCGGCCAGTCGCGCTCCTGATAGCCGGCCAGGCGCTCCGCGTCGGCTTTCGTCTTTTCGGTGGCCACGCGGGTCACGGCGTAGGCCTGCTGGAGCATCGGCGAGCCGCGGCCGAGCAGCCACTCCAGCACCATGTCGCGCTCGCGAGTGGCGAAGTGCTCCCGGTTGAGCGCCGCGATCTGCTCGACGGCTGGCCGGTACTCCGGCTTCGTGGCGAAGGCCGCCTCGCGGGTCAGGCGGGCTTCGAGGATGCGGTCTTTGACGAAGCCTTCGTTGACGCTGGTGTAGTTCTTCAGTGAGTTCGCCAGGCTCTTGATGCGCGCGGCGTTGCGGATCTGGACGTCGCGATCGCTCTTGCCGGCCTCTTCGAGCAGGCGGATGGCCTCCGAGAAGTAGCGGATCGAGGCGGGGTAGACGAAGTCGCGGTAGTTGCGCACCTCGTCCGCCGTCTTGTAGCGGAAGGTGCGGCCCGGGTAGCCGGCTACGAAGACGAAGTCACCGTCGGTTACCCCTTTCGGCGAGACGCGCAGCCAGTGCTTCGGCTGGTACGGCTTGCCGCCGGCGTAAGCGCGGTAGAAGGCGAAATCGCCCGTGTGCCGCGGCCATTCGAAGTTGTCGATCTCCCCGCCGAACTCGCCGATCATCCGCGACGGCGCGTACACCAGCCGCACGTCGGTCAGCTCGGCCTGGGTGGTGCGCAGGTACTGCGAGCCTTCGAAGAACGAGGCCACGCGGCAGCGCACGCCGCCCGGTTTCTCGCACTCCGCCACCAGCTGCTTCTCATGCTGGTCGAGCAGTTTGGCCCGGCCGACGTTCGAGCTGATGGTCGCCAGCCCGTCGTTCATCCGGGCGGTGACGTCGTCGATGTTCGTCGTCACCCACACCCGCGTTCCGGGCGCCGCCGGCAACTCCTCGGCGCGGGTCTTCGCCAGGAAGCCGTTGGTGATCAGGTCGCGCTCGGGCGTGGCGTTGTGCTGGATCGAGCCGAAGGCGCAGTGGTGGTTGGTGACGATCAGGCCGTCGGGCGAGACGAAGGAGGCCGTGCAGCCGCCGAGGGAGATCACGGCGCCGAGAGGATCCCCGGTGAGGTCGGACAAGCGGGCGGCGTCCATCTTCAGGCCGCTTTTGGCGAGCTGGGCGGCGAGCTGCGGCACCTGCTGGGGCATCCACATCCCCTCGTCGGCGAGCAGCGGCAGGGCGATCAAAAGCAGCAGGAAACGAGAGACTTGTCGCATCGTCCCGCGTCAACCCATAACCATCCTCGGAATTCCACGTTATATTCACGTGACGGAGGCAGACCGATGGGCCTGTTCGACAGCATCAGAAACGAATTCATTCAAATCATCGAGTGGCTCGATGAAAGCACCAATACGCTGGTTTACCGATTCCCGGTCCACGACCAGGAGATCAAGATGGGGGCGCAGCTGACGGTTCGTGAGAACCAGCAGGCGCTGTTCATCAACGAGGGCGAGGCGGCCGACCTGTTCAAGCCAGGCCGTTACGAGCTCTCCACGCAGAACATCCCGATCCTGACGACGCTGCGGGGCTGGAAGTACGGCTTCGACTCACCGTTCAAGGCGGAGGTGTACTTCTTCAACACCCGTCTGTTCACGGGGCTGAAGTGGGGCACACCGAATCCGGTGATGATGCGCGATGCGCAGTTCGGCATGGTGCGCCTGCGCGCGTTCGGTACGTACGCGATGCGCATCTCCGACCCGAAGGTGTTCTTCAAGAACGTGGTCGGCACGCAGGGCCTGACCACGACCGAGGACATCCTCGAGCAGCTGCGCTCCACGATCGTCAACCACATCTCGGACATCGTGGCGGAGTCGAAGATCGCCGCGATCGACCTGGCTTCGCAATATCGCGAGCTGTCGGGCGTGGGCCAGAAAGAGCTGGCGCCGGCGTTCGCGGAGCTGGGGCTGGAAGTGGTCCGCTTCAACATCGACAACATCTCCCTGCCGGACGAAGTGACGGCAGCGATGGACCAGCGCACGAAGCTGGGCGTGTTCGGCGACAACATGCAGCAGTACACGCAGATGCAGGCCGCGGACTCGATCAAGATCGCCGCGGAGAATCCGGGCGGCCTGGCCGGCGCGGGCGCCGGCATCGGCGCCGGCATGGCCATCGGCAACGCGATGGGTCAGGCCTTCGGTTCGTCGCAGCAGCAGCAACAGCAGGGCGGCTCCGCCCCGCCTCCCCCGCCCTCGGGCGCCAACGCGCCTCCGCCGCCTCCGGGCGCGGTACCAAACACGCCGCGCTGGTCGCTGGCCATCGACGGGAAGACGTACGGCCCGTACACGGATGACGCGCTCAAAGGCATGCTGGCGTCGGGGCAGGTGGCGCCATCCACGCAGGCGTGGCGGCCGGGCGCGGGCGGGTGGGCGCCGGCTTCTACGTACGAGGAGCTTTCGGGTGGGGGCGCGAGCGCTCCTCCGCCGCCTCCGCTGCCGAAGTAAGGCGAAAGGCAGTTCCTCGGGTTCCTCGGTTCCTCGGAGTTCCTCGGCGCGTTCTTGCCGAGGAACCGAGGAACTCCGAGGAACTCCGAGGAACTGCCCTTACTATTCGCCTCATGACCGCCGAGCCCGTCTCTACACCCATCGACGCCAAAGCCCGCAAGTTCCCCTGTGACGGCTGCGGCGCCGACCTGCGCTGGGAGCCGGGCGTGACGGCGATGAAGTGCCCGTACTGCGGGGCGGAGAAGGACATCGCTCCCTCGGCGGTGAAGATCGCCGAGCGCTCCGTGGATGCGGCATTGCGGGCGCCGCGGAACCTCGGCTGGGGGATGGAGCGGAAGGTCATCGTCTGCAAGCGCTGCGGCGCGCATACGACCCTCGATCCGCTCGTGTCGGCGTCGTCGTGCGCCTTTTGCGGGACCACGGCAGTGGTGGAAGCGCCGGCGGATGCGAATGTCGTTCGTCCAGAGGGGCTGCTCCCGTTCCATGTCCCCCGCGACGGGGCCATGCAATCGTTCCGCAGCTGGCTGGGCACGCTCTGGCTGCGGCCGAACGACCTCAAGTCGGCCTCCCGGATCGACAAGATGCAGGGGGTGTACATCCCCTTCTGGACCTTCGACGCCGCCACGCAATCGCACTGGACGGCGGAAGCGGGGTACTACTACTACGTCAACGTCCAAGTGCGCGAGAACGGGCAGATGGTGAACAAGCGCGAGCGGCGCACCCGTTGGGAGTACGCTGCGGGCCAGCTGCAGCGCTTCTTCGACGACGTCCCCGTCCCCGCCTCACGCGGGATCGACAGCTCGATCAGCCAGAACATCGAGCCCTTCCCCACCGCCGACCTCACCCCGTACGACCCCTCGTTCCTCTCCGGCTTTCTCGCCGAGGAGAACGCCGTCGACCTGCCTGAAGCGCTCGAAACCGCCAAAGAGCGGATGCGCGGCGAGATCCGCGACGCCTGCGCCGCCGCCGTCCCCGGCGACACGCACCGCAACCTCGAGGTGGAGACGGCCTTCTCGGCCCTGGCGTACAAGAACGCCCTCCTGCCCATCTGGATCTCGGCGTACGACTACCACGGCAAGCCGTACCGCTTTCTGGTAAACGGCG
>JAXDJK010000523.1:0-4115 GCA_034665665.1 Acidobacteriota bacterium | reverse complement strand
CGTTCGTCTACGGCTGGACGCTCGCGCCGCTGGCGAAGGAGCTGGCGGCGCGCAGCCGCCGCGCGGTGGTCGTCGTCCTGACGCTGCTCACGCTCACGCTGTCGTACTACGCCGTCATGGTGCTGATCCACGATCGTTTCACGCCGTTGGAGTTCGTGCTGTGGGCGCGCAAGAATCCGGGCACGCGCATGGTCTGGTTCAATCCCAGCCGCGCCGCCAGCGTGGCCGATCGCCGCGCCGGACCGGACGACAAGATCGCCGTGGACGGTTCGTTCGATACGTGGCTCTGGCCGGCGTACGGGGCGAAACTGTCGCGTCCCGTGCTGCTCCTGCCCGATGGCGCGACGCCGGCCGACATCCCCGACGACGTGAAGTGGGTGATCGTCGACCGCTCCTGGAGCGCGATGTGGGGCCACAAGAACCTGACCACCATGGGCAAGATGTGGAAGCTGGTGGCCAAGGGCACGCCGCCGGAATCCGACGTGCGGCTCTTCCACGCGCTGGAGCACGATCCGCGCTTCCGCCTGGTGTTCCGCGAGGAGCACAGCAACCAGGCGGTCTTCCGCCGCGTCGGGACGTACTGACGTGGACCGCCTGGAGCGCTCCATGGCCACCGCCATCGCCGGCATCGCCGTCTGGCTGGCCGCGAACTGGGTGCTGGCGGTTGGGCATGTGCTGACGCGGGGGAGCCTGGTGCTGGTGTTGGGGTTCCTCGGGTTCCTCGGGTTCCTCGGAGTTCCTCGGCTTCGGCAGACGGTCTCCGAGGAACTCCGAGGAACTCCGAGGAACCCGAGGAACTGGTTCACTCTCCTCCTCCTCTGGACCGCCTTCATCCTCTGGCGCGGCGCGGTGGTCCCGCCGGTGAGCCACGACGCCATGACCTACCACCTCCCCCGCGCGGCCATGTTCGTGCAGGCGGGCGGGTTCGAGCGCTTCGCCTCGCCGGATGCGCGGATCACCACCTTCCCCGCGAACTACGAGCTGCTGCTGGCGGACGTGTTCCTCCTCACCGGCAGCGATGCCCTCACGGAATGGATCGGCACGGCCTTCTATCTGCTCTTCCTCGGCGTGACGGCGATGGTGGCGCGACGCTGGTGGGGGCCGGGGCTGCACGTCACGGCGGCCGTGCTCGTGGCGGGCGGTGCGCCGCTGCTCCTGCTCCACAGCGGGGCGGACAAGAACGACGTGATGGCGGCCGTTCTCGCGATCGGGGCGCTGTTCTGGTCCGCGCGCTGGTGTGCCGAGGGAGGAAGGGCGGCGGCGATGCTGGCCATCGTCTGCGCGGCCATGGCCGTGGGGACGAAGATGACCGCCGGCGCGGTGCTGCTGGCCATCGTGCCGTTCGGAATCGCCGCGCTGCTCCGCCGCAAGCCGCGCCCGCGGGACATCGCGGCCAGCGCGCTCTTCACCGCCCTGGCTTTCCTGCTCCTCGGCGGCTGGGTGTTCGTGCAGAACGTGCTCGCGCCCGCGGCGCAGGCGTCCTCCGTCACCGCAGGGGTGCCGACCGCCGCCTATGGCGATTGGCGCAATCTATGGGAGCTGCCGTATGCGCTCGTGCGCGTGTCCCTCGGCTTTCACGCGCCCTGGCCGTGGCCGAAGCACGATCTCTTCTTCTCCCACTACGGCGCGCTGTTCGGCCTGGCCATGCTGGCGCTTCCGTTCTGCGTGATCCGCTACCGCCGCGCCGGGAGCCGCGAGCGCACCATCGGATCGCTGGCGGCGCTGCTCGGGTTCGCGATTCTCCTCCCCATCGTCCAACTGCCGCGGCTGGCCACCGGAGCCATCGCCCGCTACGGCGTATTCGTGCTGCCGTTCGTCCTGGCGTGGACGATCGTGCCGGTCGTGCGCGAGTTGGAGCTGCGCTTCCCCCGCTACGCCCGGGCCGCGCTCGCGGTCATCGCCATCGTGTTCGTGCTCGAAGCGGTGGACATCGCCCGTAACGACACCTTCGTGCCGCTGGAGTACGCCCGCTGGGCCGCCGCGCATCCCGGCACGCGGGAGACGGTCTACGCCCGCACCCGCGCCACGCTGGCCGTCGATCGCCTGGCCGCGGCGAACGACACGGTGGCGGTCTTCGGCGGCTCGGACGTCTGGCTCTATCCTGCCTACGGACGCCAGTGGACCCGCCGCGTAATCCACCTGCCGTACAACGCGAACAGCGCACGTGCGGCCATCCCCGACGCCGCACGCTGGGTGGTGGTCGACCAGGCCCCGGCCACGCTGCTGCATCCCACACCGGCCGAGCTGGCGTTCTTCGACGGCATGCGCCGCGACGGCCGTTTCACCCTGGCCTGGCGCAACGCCACGTTCAATCAGGCGGTCTTTCAACGCACGGCGACCCGCGTGGCACAATGACGCCGGTCCATGACCGCTGACGCACCCGAAGTATCGATCGTGATGCCGTGCCTCAACGAGGCCGAGACCCTGGCCGCCTGCATCCGCAAAGCGCAGGCGATGTTCGCGGCGCATGGCGTGGCGGGCGAGGTGATCGTCGCCGACAACGGCTCCACCGACGGCTCGCGCGAGATCGCCCTCCGCGAAGGCGCGCGCCTGGTGGACGTCGAGGAAAAGGGCTACGGCAACGCCCTCCGCGACGGCATCACCGCCGCGAACGGCCGTTACGTGATCATGGCCGACGCCGACGACAGCTACGACTTCGCCGGCTCGTTCCCGCTCCTCGCGAAACTGCGCGAAGGCTTCGACCTTGTCATGGGCAACCGCTTCCGCGGCGGCATCGAGCCCGGGGCCATGCCGCCCCTGCACCGCTACCTCGGCAACCCGGTGCTCACGGCCATCGGCCGCCTCTTCTTCCGCAGTCCCGTGCGCGACTTTCACTGCGGCCTGCGCGGCTTCACCAAGGCCGCCTTCGAGCGGATGGAGCTGCGCACCACGGGCATGGAGTTCGCCAGCGAGATGGTGGTCAAAGCCAGCCTGCTGGACATGCGCATCGCCGAAGTGCCGGTGACGCTGACGCCGGACGGCCGCAGCCGGAGACCGCACCTGCGCACCTGGCGCGACGGCTGGCGGCACCTGCGCTTCCTTCTGCTCTACAGTCCGCGCTGGCTGTTCCTGTATCCCGGCCTGGCGCTGATGCTCCTCGGCGTGGCCGCGGGACTCTGGCTCCTGCCAGGGCCACGCGAAGTAGGCGGCGTCGGCTTCGACGTGCAGACGCTGCTCTATGCCGGAGTCGCGGTGCTGCTCGGCTTTCAGGCAGTGGTTTTTGCCGTCTTCACCAAGGTGTACGCCATCAGCGCGGGCCTCCTGCCGCAGGACCGCCGTGTCGAACGATTGCTGCAGCTGATCACGCTCGAAGCGGGACTGGTGGTGGGCGCGTTGCTGCTCGTGTTCGGCCTGGGCGGTTCGCTCATCGCCGTAGGCGTATGGGGCGAGAACCGTTTCTCGACGCTGAATCCGTCGGAGACCATGCGCATCATCGTTCCGTCGGTAGTGGCGCTCACGGTCGGGGCGCAGACCATCCTCTCGAGCTTCTTCCTGAGCGTCCTGGGTCTGCGCCGGCGATGAAGCCCGTCACCGTCGCGATTCCGTCCTTCAACGGCGCGCGATTCATCGGCGAGACCCTGGCCTCGCTCCGCACGCAGACGATGCGCGATTTCGACCTGCTCGTGCTCGATGACGCTTCGGATGACGACACAGCGGCCATCGCGGCGTCGTTCCCCGAGGTGCGGGTGATCCGCAACGCCGAACGTCTCGGTCTCGCCGCGAACTGGAACGCGGCCCTCGCCCTCTGCGAGACCTCGTACCTCGTGATCGCCCATCAGGACGATCTATACGAGCCGCGCTTCGTGGAGACGATGCTGGCCACGATCGAAGCGCACCCGCGGGCCATCGCCGCGCACTGCAAAGCCGCCACGATCGACGAGCACGACCTGCCCATCGCCCATCCCGCGGGCGTGTTCAAAGACCGCTTCTGGCCACGCGGTGCGCCCGTCGTGGAACGCCAGCCGGCGGAGGAGCTGGCCATCCTCCGGCAGGGCAACTACGTCATCGCGCCGTCGGCCATGCTGCGCATGGCCCTCGTCCGCGAGCGCGGCACGTTCGACACGCGCTACGCCTTCGTCACCGATTGGGAGTACTGGCTGCGCGCCGTGGCCGGG
>JAXDJK010000522.1:0-4701 GCA_034665665.1 Acidobacteriota bacterium | reverse complement strand
GCTGCGAAAGCGCGCGCCGGAGGCGCGCACTCAACGCCAAGAGCGCGCCGGACTACGCGAAGCGTTTGGAGTGCGGCGCTTTCCCGCCGCTTTTGTACAGCCATGACCGGCGAGCGCGCAACTCACTCGTACGCGTTTTTCTTCGTCCGCTCCATGTGGCGGTCGGGGGTTTCGAGCGGGTGGAAGCCGTACTGCGCGTAGAGGCCGTGGGCGTCGCGGGTGACGAGGTGCCAGCGGCGGAGGGACTGGAGGTCGGGGTGGGCGAGCACGGCTTGCAGGAGCTGTTTGGCGATGCCCTGGCCGCGGTGGGCGGGGAGGACGAAGACGTCGGCGAGGTAGGCGAAGGTGGCGTAGTCGGTGATGACGCGGGCGAAGCCGGCCAGGGCTTCGCCGTCGAGGGCGGCAAAGCAGAGGGAGTGATCGAGGGCGCGCGCCAGCAGGGGCAGGGGGATGTTGCGGGCCCAGTAGGATTCACCGGCGAGGTAGGCGTGGATGGTGGTGAGATCCATCCGCGTCGGGTCGTTCGTGATCGAGATGGTCATACCACCGTCTCCGTCCGCTCTTCGTCGATGGCGGCCAGGACGTGCAGGGCCGACTCGAGCTCGCCGGCGGTCGGCGGCGCGGCGATGCTGATGCGGACGAAGCGCGGCACCTCGCCGGCCACGGTGAAGGACGACGCGCTGGCCACGCGCACGTTGCGGCGGCGGGCTTCGTCGGCGAAGGTATCGGCGGTCCAGCGGCGGGGCACTTCGAGCCACAGGTTGGGCGAGCGGAGGTCCGCGCTGTTGGCGCGGCGGCCGAGGATCCGGCGGGCCAGGACCGTCCTCCTGGCCACCTCGGCGCGCTTCTGCGCGGCCAGCTTTGCGGCGGTGCCGTCCTCGATCCAGGTGGCGGCCAGCTCGGCCACGATGGGGGAGGTGAAGAGCGTGGCCGCGGCGAGCGCGGACTGCACGCGCGGAGCGAGAGCGTCGGGTGCCACGAGATAGCCGACGCGCAGGGCGGGGGAGATGGCCTTGCCGAGGCCGGTCAGGAAGATCGTGCGGTCGGGGAGGAGCGTGGCGAAAGGCGTGGGGGCCTCCTCCAGAAGGAAGCCGCAGACATCGTCCTCGATGATGGTGATGCCGTGCTTGTCCGCGGCGGCGGCCAGATCGCGGCGGCGCTTGTCGGGGATGACGATGCCGGTGGGATTCTGCAGCGAGGGCGTGGTGAAAAGGGCCTTCACGTTGCGGCCGCGGGCGGCGCGCTCGAAGGCGTCGGGGAGGATGCCGTAGCGGTCCATCGGCAGCGGCTCGAGCTTGATGCGCAGCAGCTGGGCGATCGCTTTGGCGCCGTGGTAGGTCACGCTCTCGCACAGCACGGTCTCGTCGGTGCGAGCCGCGGCGGCGAAGGCGAGAAAGAGGGCGTTCTGGGTGCCGGCGGTGACGAAGACGCGGGCTGGATCGGTGCGGCGGCCGATCCAGGCGGCGCCGGCGGAGCGATGGCGTTCGCTGCCGGCGGCGGCGATGTAGCTCCCGCCGAGGGTGGAGAGGGCACGTTGCAGAGCCGCGGCGGAAGGGGTGGGGAGCGGGACGCTGACGACGTTCGTGGCCAGGTCGATCTCCGTGGCCGGGAGCGCGCCGTCACGGCGCGGGCCGCGCACGAACGTACCCCGTCCGGCCGCGGAGGCGACCAGCCCTCGTTGCGCGGCTTCGGCGTACGCACGCGTCACGGTCACAGGGGTAATGGCCAGGAGGCGGGCCAGCTCGCGGTGCGTGGGAAGCTGGCTTCCGTCGACGAGCAGGCCGGATCGGATGTCACGCTCGAGGGCGTCGGCGATGCGGCGGTAGATCGGAAGGTCGTCGTTGTCGAGAGTCGGTGTCCAAAGTGTCATAGTCTAGCTGTCATACTTGACGGACGTAAAGTGTAGCACTACGGTAAACGGGTCATGACGAACCCGTTTCTCGACGAAGCCCTGCTCGCGCGCGCTCACGCCCATGCCGCCGACTTTCTCCGCACGCTGCCGGACCGCCCGGTGGTGGCACGGGCCACGCGCAGCGAGATCGTGGACGCGCTGAACGTGCCGCTCTCGCGGGACGGCGAGGACGCGGCATCGGTCATCGACGCGCTGGCGTCGCAGGCCGACCGGGCCACCATCGCCTCGGCCGGCCCACGCTACTTCGGCTTCGTCATCGGCGGCAGCCTGCCGGTAGCACTGGCCGCGGACTGGCTCACCAGCGCCTGGGACCAGAACGCCGGCATCTACGTCACTTCGCCGCTGGCGTCGGTCATCGAAGACGTGGCCGGACGCTGGCTGCTGGAGCTCTTCGGCCTGCCGGCCGATGCGAGCGTCGGCTTCGTCACCGGCGGACAGATGGCCAACTTCACCGCCCTGGCGGCGGCGCGTCACGAGGTGCTGCGCCGCGTAGGCTGGGACGTGGAAGCGGATGGGCTGCCGGGCGCGCCGCGGGTGCATGTGATCACCGGCGCGGAGTCGCACGCGACCATCGACGTCTCCCTTCGTTACCTCGGTTTCGGCACGCGTACGCTGCTGCGCGTCGAGGCCGATGCGCAGGGCAGAATGCGTCCGGACCGCCTGCACCGGCTGCTCGAGAATCTCTCCGGTCCGGCCATCGTCTGCGCGCAGGCCGGCAATGTGAACAGCGGCTCGTTCGATCCGGTCGGTGAGCTCGCGGCCATCACCAACGAGCACAAGGCCTGGCTGCACGTGGACGGCGCGTTCGGGCTGTGGGCGCGGGCCAGCCACAAGCTGGCGCCGCTGGCGGCAGGGCTGGAACTGGCGGATTCGTGGTCGACGGACGCGCACAAGTGGCTGAACGTGCCGTACGACGGCGGGATCGTGATGACCCGCCATCCGCGGTCGCACCGGGCGGCCATGACCTCGACCGCGGCCTACATCGAGCACACCACCGGTGCGGAGCGCGACGGGATCGACTGGACGCCGGAGTATTCACGCCGCGCGCGCGGCATCACCATCTACGCCGCGCTGCGCGCGCTCGGGCGCTCCGGTGTCGAAGCGCTGATCGACCGCACCTGTACACAGGCACGGCAGATGGCCCGCCTCCTGGCGCGGGAAGAGGGCGTGGCGGTGCTGAATGACGTAGCGCTCAATCAGGTGCTGGTGCGCTTCGGCGACGACGACGCGGCCACGAAGGAAGTGGTGACGCGGGTGCAGCAGGACGGCACGTGCTGGCTGGGCGGCTCGAAGTGGCAGGGGAAGGGCGTGATGCGGATCTCGTTCTCGAACTGGGCGACCAGTGACGAGGACGTGGAGCGGAGCGCCGCGGCGATTCTGCGGGCCTGGGCCGCTACGCGCGTCCCACAATCCGCGTGATCGCGGCCACGGCATCGGCCTTGTCACACACGGTGAGCTGACCGCCGCCGACGCGGCGGTGGACCTCGTCGCGGTCGGAGCTGGTCAGGAGGATCACGTTCTCCAGGTGCTCGCCGTTCTCCTCGCGGAGATAGGTGAGCACGCCGTAGCCGCTGTGGTGGGGGACGTCGGCGTCGATGACGATGGCCGCGTAGTGCTCGGTCTCGAGTTTTTCGATGGCGTCCCACCCGTCGTTGGCGTGGTGACAGACGAAGCTGAGGCCGTGGCCGGCCTGCTCGAGCGCGCGGACGATGACGGGGTTGTCTTCAACGATGAGGATCTTCTCGCCCTGGCTCATGGTGATCACTCTATGGCTCTCTGCAAGATCCAGGCAAGCACGGCCGCACAGTGGTTATTTGGCACTCTCGCTGCACTTGGCCTTCGCCGGGTAGTGACGCGAAAAATGTTGATGAGGATGGGATCACACCATGATACCGAGCCGAAGAGTTGCAATACTCTTCGTGACTACGCTCCTCTCCACGCGGCACCTTCTCGCACAATCGGACATCTCTGTTGCCAACACGCACGCGCCCCGGTCGGGCGCGCACGCTGGCTCCGTCCCCGCGAAGGTACCGAGTCGAGTTAGCCAGGTTCACGAAGCACCACGAGTGGCCGTACAGCGGGAGTGCACCGCGCCGACGTTGATCGGGCCGGGCGATGCCAACGGTACCGTCACGGCGGCCTCGCCGATCCGCTTCCGGTGGGGCAAGGTCGAGCACGCGGAGCGTTACCGCGTGGTCTATTCGCTCGACAACGGTAACGGCACGGAGAACGTCCTCGGCGAAACCAAAAAAACCGAGCTGGAGGCCACCGTACCGCCCGGCGTGATCAAGTGGCGGGTCTACACGATCGATCACGAATGCGAGGCCGTCTCCGGCAGCCTGAAGTTCATCTCGCCGGGCGCGCCGCCCGCCTGCCAGCAGCCTTCGGCGTCGGTCACGCCGGCCACTGCGCGGGCGACGGCCGGCGAGCGGGTCACGCTCACGGCCACGGCCACCGGCACGGCGCCGGTGACGCTGCAGTGGTACGAAGGGGCGGCGGGCGATCGCAGCAAGCCCTCCGGCAGCGGGACCACCTTCACCTCCGCGCCGTTGACGGTGAATACCTCCTTCTGGTGTGAAGCCTCGAACGCCTGCGGAACGGCAGCCAGCAACGTCGTGGCTGTGACGGTCACGCCGGCGTGCACGGCTCCGGCCATCACAACGCAGCCTCAGTCCACCACCATCAGTGAAGGCCAGAGCGTCACCTTGAGCATGGCCGCGAGCGGCACGGCGCCGTTCACCTACCGCTGGTTCCAGGGAGCGGCGGGCGACCGGAGCAAGCCGGTCGGC
>JAXDJK010000521.1:0-3755 GCA_034665665.1 Acidobacteriota bacterium | reverse complement strand
CCAAGTGATACGCGAAGCGTTTGGAGTGCGGCGCTTTCCCGCCGCTTTCGTACAGCCACAGGCGCGGAACGTGACTACTCCTTCGACATTGGCTTCCGCGGAAGCATCTCCGGGCGGTTGGCGGTCTCCCACACGAACGTGGCCACCACCACGGCGGCCTGCATGAGGTCATCGCGCTGGAGGCGTTCGTAGGTATCCCAGTTCGTGTGATGCGTGCGGGTGAAGTACTCGACGTCATCCTGGATGAACTGGAACGCCGGGAGGCCGACCTCGTCGAACGGGATGTGGTCTGTGCTCGAGGTGTTGCGCATCGTCACCGTCGTGGCGGAGAGATCGTGCAGCGGCGTTAGCCAGGTAGTGAACAGCGGCACCACGGCGGCGTTTTCCTGCGCGTAGATGCCGCGGATCTTTCCCGTGCCGTTGTCGACGTTGAAGTAGGCCGAGAGCTTGGCGTGCTCCGGCTTCACCGTGAGTGGACCCTTCTCCGTGCGGGCCCAGCGCGGCAGCTTGGCCTGCTCCGGATCCTTCGGTTCGGGACGCGAGGCGAAGTGTTGTGCCACGTACGCGTACGAGCCGAGCAGCCCCTGCTCCTCGCCACTCCAGAGCGCGATGCGGATGGTCCGCCGCGGCTCCACGCCGAGCGATTTCAGGATGCGCATCGCCTCCATCATCACCACCGAGCCGGCCGCGTTGTCCGTCGCTCCCGTTCCCGCGTGCCACGAGTCCAGATGCGCGCCGAGCATCACCACCTCGCCCTTCTTATCGCTGCCGGGCAGCTCGGCGATGGTGTTGTACGCGTTGCGGTCTTCCTCGTGGAACTTCGCGCGGACGTCGATCTCCAACTCCACCTCCTGCTTCGCATCGATCAGGCGCGAGAGGCGGCCGTAGTGCTCCGGCGCCAGCACGATCGATGGCACACCGATCGGATCCTCGGCCTTCTGCGAGCTCGCGCTCTGGACCGTGAACGTCGCATCGTCGCCCGAGCCGAGGTCGACCAGGGCCGCGATCTTCTCGTCCATTGCAAACTGCGCCAGCTCGCGGCGGAAGGCCGTTCGCCGCAGCGCGTCGCCACGCATGTTCCGCTCCGCCGGCACCTGATACAGGCCGAGATCGTCCAGCCCCTTCTCGTCGTAGCGCTTCAGCAGCGACGCGTCGAGCGGCTTCAGATCCTTGAACACCGCGATCATCACGATCGCGCCGGCCAGCTTGCCCTTGTTCTTCTCCAGGTCCTCTTTCGACTGGAGCAGCACCTTCATCACCTTCCCGCGCACCGGGCCGTTCGTCCCCGGCGCCCAAGCTTTCGGGAAGCCATACAGCGGCACGCTTTCGGGGGAGACCATGCGTACCGAGCAGGCGTCGTAGCTCCAGCCGCGGCCGAAGTCGAAGCTCTCCAGGTGCGCGTTCGCCAGCCCCATCTCCTCCAGCGTCTTGCGCGTCCACTCGTTCGCCTTCTTCATCGTCGGCGAGCCGGTCAGCCGCGCGCCGATCGTGTCCGTCAACGCGCTCGCGTACGCCATCACCTTCGAATTGCGGAAGCCTTCCTGCCGGATGCGTGTCTGCGTTTGCAGATCGGGTTCTTGCGCGGAGAGCGGGTTCGAAAGCGCCATGGCGAGCAGCAGGGCAATCAGAGTCAGTCGTTTCGCATTCATTCCAGTTCGTTCCAATCAATCGTGGTCGGTACATTCGACTTCGCAAACAGCGAGGAGAGCATTTCCTGCGGGGTGTAAATGCGGACGTCTCCGAGCTCACTGGCCCGGCGGTTCTTCATCGTGAACAGCGCCCGCTGGGTCACGTAATCAAAGTTCGCGTAGTAATCGTCGTCTTTCTTCTGGTCGAACATCGACTTCAGCACGTCCAGCTGGCGGGTGAGGTGATCGCTCGTCTCCGGCGTCGGCACGAAGGCGGGCCTGGCCTCCTTCTTCTTCGGAGGATCGAGACCGATGGCCGTGACCCGCAGATCCTCGAGCTCCTGCGCGTAGCGGTCCTGCCGGCGCACCTTCTTCTTCTCGAGGTGGGGGAGGAGCAGCGCCGGGATGCGGTCGCAGTTGGCGCGGTGGATGGCGTCGCTGCGCGTCACCCAGCCGAGATTCGTCACGCCACAGCGCGCGGAGACATTGCCGGTCAGGTTGTCGATGAACGGCTTGACCGCCGTCTGGAACGAATCGTCGACGCCGTTGAAGAGGTTCAGCACGTAGTGCACGCGGAACTCGTCGATGGTGTTCTGCACCGTGCGGGTGATCGGGTGATCGCCGAGGTTCTGCACCAGGTCGAGCGCGAACGCGTCCAGGTTCTGCACCGACGAGTCGTACACATCTTCCACCGTGTCGATCAGCTCGTTGATCAGGCGGAACGAAAACTCCGCGCTGCCCTGGACGGTTTCGAAAAAGGGCGACTCCCTGCTGAAGATCAGCCGCAGCTTGCGGAACAGGATGGCCTTGACGATGTCCGAGGCCGCGAGCGTCGCGCTCGGCAGGTGCGGCGTGAAGACCAGGATGCCGGAGTTCGAGAACGGCAGGAAATCGATGACGTTCGCGTCGAGGCCGGCGCGCATGTCGAGGATCACGTAGTCGGCGTCGAGCTCGTTGATGGCCGCGATCAGCCGCGCCTTGTGGCCGGCGCCGAAGTTCGTGATCTCGTCGATGAGGTGCAGCGGACCGGCTACGAAGCCGAAGTTCCGGAACCGCCGCTCGGGGTCGAGGCGGTCATCGAGCTGCGTCACGCACCGGTTGAGCGACTCCTTCTTCCGGAAGAAATGGTAGAGGTCGTGGCCGATCGGGACGTCGATGGCGTTGCGGATGGCCGAGGTGCCGGTGTCGAGGTCGACCAGCACCGTGCGGCCGTGGCGGGAGAGGGCGAGGGCGAAATTGATGGCGAACGTGGTCTTGCCGACGCCCCCCTTCCCGGAGGAAACGGGAATGATCCGCTTGATCGCCACGCCTTCAGTCTATCTCTGTCACACGTTACAATCGCCGGAACCCATGCAAACGTCCTTCTTTCGCAAGTTTCCACTCTTCGCCGATCTCGACGATCGTGAGCTCGCGTCCATCGCCGCCGTCGCCAAGAACCGGCGCTACGCGAAGGACGACGTCGTCTTCCATGCGGACGAGAGCGGCGACATCTTCTGCCTGATCCGTGAGGGCCAGGTGAAGGTGACGATGATCTCGCCCGAGGGGAAGGAGATCATCCTCTCCCTGCTCGGGCCGGGAGACTTCTTCGGCGAGATGGCCCTGCTCGATGACGAGCCGCGCTCGGCCACGGTCGTGGCCACCGAGGCGCTCGACCTGGTCACGATCTGGCGCAGCGACTTTCTGCAGATCCTCGGCGAGAACTTCTCCATCACCAAGAAAGTGCTGGCCGAGATCTCGCGCCGCCTGCGCAACGCCTCCAACCGCATCGAATCGCTGGCCACGATGGACGTGTATGGCCGCCTGGCCCGCTTCTTCCTCGACCTGGCCCGCGATCAGGGCAAAGTGCTGGACAACGGCTACGTGGCCGTCATCCGCCCGACGCATCAGGCCATCGCCAACATGATCGGCACCTCGCGCGAGACCGTCTCGCGCCTGATCCACGACCTCATGCGCCAGAACCTGCTGCTCTCCGAGGGCAAGACCATCTACCTGCGCAAGACCGCGCTCGACCAGTTCCGCGAGGCTTCTTAGAACCAGTTGGCGGTTGACGGTTGGCGGTTGGCGGTGGACCACCACCCGGCCACGCCGCACAACGGTCATGCTCCCGCCAACCGCCAACCGCCAACC
>JAXDJK010000520.1:0-4620 GCA_034665665.1 Acidobacteriota bacterium | reverse complement strand
CCGGCGTGCTGCTGCATCTCGTTCGCATTCTTCGAAACGACCACTTCGTGCGCGCCGAGGCGCAGTGCGTCTTCCTTCTTGTTTGGGGAAGTGGTGAAGACGACCACCCGCGCTCCGAAGGCGTGCGCGAGCTTGACGCCCATGTGGCCGAGGCCACCGAGTCCGACGATGCCGACCTTCTGCCCCTTGGTGACGCCGGCACGGCGGAGCGGGGAGTACGTGGTGATGCCGGCGCAGAGGAGCGGTGCGGTCCCGGCGGGATCGAGGTTGTCGGGCACGCGCAGCACGAAGCGTTCGTCGACGACGACGCTGTCGGAGTAGCCGCCATAGGTGACGCCGCCGAGGTGCTTGTCGGGCGCGCCGTAGGTCGGGGTGGCGTTCGGGCAGAACTGCTCGAGGCCGGCCTTGCACGAGTCGCACGTGCCGTCGGAGTCGACGAGACAGCCAACGCCGACGAGGTCGCCAGCCTTGAACTTCGTCACGGCCGAGCCGGTGCTGGCGACGCGGCCGACGATTTTATGACCGGGGACGATGGGGTAGACGGTGGGGATGGCGCTCCACTCGTTGCGCACCAGGTGGAGGTCGGAGTGGCAGATGCCGGTGAAGAGGATCTCGATCCGAACGTCGGTCTCGGTCGGTTCGCGACGCGGGATGGTGGTGGGGGCGAGCGGTGAGGTGGCACTGGCGGCGGAGTAGGCTTTCGCGTTGTACAAAGGTTGATCTCCTGGATGGCGTTGGTGTGGTGGGGTGGATGTGCAGTGTTCGTGCGCGGCGCTGACGTAGCCGACGCGGCGGCTGGCGCTGCCGGCGTCTTGCGGCGGACGTGCTGGGTAAAGGGAGTATCGGAGCGGGTGGGAGTCTGCTGAACGAGGCTTATTCGCGCAAGTGATTGAAAACACAGGAGAAGCGGCAGGGGAGCGCGCTGTAGTCGATAGCAAATTTGCTGTCGCCGACAGCAAATTTGCAGTCATCGTCGGCATTTTTGCAGTCGTCGTAGGCAAAAGTGCAGTCGTCGCAGGCGATTTTGCAGTCGTCGTCGGCGAAATTGCAGTCGCCGTCGGCGAAATTGCTGTCGTCGTCGGCGATTTTGCTGTCGTCGTCGGCGAAATTGCTGTCGTCGTAGGCGATTTTGCCTCCTCCATCAGCGATTTTGCCTACGTCGTCAGCTTCCGAGCCGCCGCTCTGGGCGCCGAAGCCGAGCCTTTCGTCTCGTGGGGCTTCGGGGTTGCCGATCATTCCTTACAGTTTGGCGTCAGCACGCGATCGACGCCGGCGGCGATCAGCCGTTGACAGCGGTCAGGCTGACGTACTGGACCCAGATCGGTACGAGACGGTCCATCCGCGCCGGTTGTCCGCAGACGTCTGCTCCCGCCGGCAACTGGTTTCATCACCGGTCTCCCGAGCGCGTGCGGACGAGACGTCCGCGGGCCCTGCCGGCGAGACGCCTGCGCTCCCGACGCTCCGCGTCCATCAAGCGCTCGTACTTGGCAGTTCCGGTTTGGACTGACGGCCTCCTAACTAAGGCCGCGGCAGTCTAAACCTAAACCTGCCTGCCAAGTACGGGCGGGCGGCTGACGCGAAGCGTCGGGAGCGCAGGCGTCCCGCCGGCAGGGCCCGCGGACGTCTCGTCCGCACGCGCTCGGGACCCTGGTGCTGAAACAACGGGTTCCCGACGATCTTCATGGCTGCGACTGCAGGCGACGGGTGAAGAAGGCCAGGATCTCGTCGCGGGCGGCGAGGGTGGGTTGGCCGGCTTCGTCGATGAGGTGCGCAGTGACCACGCTGTGCGGGGAGGCCGCCAGCTGCTCGAAGAAGGGCGTGGTCTGGGGATTGGCGGCGCTGTCGGGGAGCACGCGCTGCACGAAGCGATCGCCCAGGGCGGCGGAGTAGGCGCGGAAACGCTCGGCGGTGCAGAAACGGTCGCCGGCGAAACGGTAGGCCAGGACGGTCAGGTCGTCGCGGTC
Organism: Acidobacteriota bacterium; assembly: GCA_034665665.1. Taxonomy (GTDB): domain Bacteria; phylum Acidobacteriota; class Thermoanaerobaculia; order Gp7-AA8; family Gp7-AA8; genus DASWOB01. The sequence goes on along the minus strand of JAXDJK010000520.1, from coordinate 2,656 downwards.
GAGGCGCTCGCGCACGGCCGTCAGATCCTCGGGGGCGATCTCCAGGGCGGCGGGGTCGTTCAGGGGGAGGGAGGGCTGGGAGAGCACGGGGGCGAGCATGGACGGCTCGAGCATCATGGTCAGCGCGAAGTTGCCGGTGAAGCACATGCCGATCGCGCCGACGCCCGGGCCGCCGCATTCTTCGTGTGCGAGCCGCGCCAGCGCGCGGAGCCAGACGGTGACGGGGCTGGTCTCGTTCGAAGTCATGGCCCGGAACTCGGCGCTGACACAGGCGCGTTTCATGATCGGCAGTCCTTCTTCGACCGTCGGGACGGCGCCGTCGCGGCCGAAGAGGGAGGGCATGTAGACGGTGAAACCGGCCTCGCGTACCCAGCGGCTGAAGCGCGCCACGTGGGGGCTGATGCCGGGCATCTCGGACATCACGATCACGGCCGGGCCGCGGCCGGAGGTGAGCACGCTCTTCGTCACACCATCGAGCGTGATGGCGCGGCGGTCGAAGTCGTCGAGAGGATCATCTTGGTACATGCCGCGGAGTGTGCCACGGGCCGTGGTGGAATCGAGCTGTCGTTTCCGACAAGATTGAGGCCATCACGCTGGATACGCTGTGCGCGGCGCAAAGCTTGTCATCCCTCGCTACGCTCGGGATGACAAAGTGGTACGTGGCCGGTCATCGCAAGACCATTCGCACGGGCGGAGGGCTGCGGATGGAGGCGGATTTCACTTCCTACCGTCGGCTCCAGCGTTGCATAGATCACGAAGTACGGTTGTACGCTGAAATTCGCTCGGTCTGAGCCGATCGGGGTCGTTCGTTGTCTACGCTCAGGCCCCCACCTCACCAATCGAGAGGAATGATTCCATGCTGAGGAATGCCAGCCTTCGGACCGCCATCGCCACACTGCTCGTCGCCTCTGCGACTCTCATCACGTCAGCAACCCAGGCCCAGACTCTCGATCAGACGTTGAGCGGCTGTAACGGTGCAGCCCCTTTGAGAACCTTCCAGGCCAGCGCCTCCACCCTCAACCAGACGATGATTAACAATCTGATCCCCGGTGACCGGCTCCAACTCGCCGCCGACACCTACACGCAGAGGCTCAACCTCTCGAACAAGAACGGCCAAGCCGGCAAATGTATTGTCATCGAGGGGCCCGCGAGTGGCGCGCCCGCCATCTTCCAGGGGAGCGACGCCTGGAATCTCGTCAGCCTCAGCAACTCCAGCTACATCGCCCTGCGCAACCTGACGCTCGACGGCTTGGGCCTAGGGGGCGACGGCATCAAAGCGGAAGCAGGCGCCGTGTCCGTGCACCACATCCTGATCGACGGGTTGATCCTCAAAAACTTCAACCAGAATCAGCAGGTCACGGGGATCAACACCAAGTGCCCGGCCTGGAACTGGGTGGTCCGCCGTACGACGATCACCAGCACGGGGACGGGGATGTACTTCGGCGGCTCGAACGGCGAGTTCGAGATCGCCAACTCGCTGATCGAGTACAACCTCGTCTACGGCACGACGGGCTACAACATTCAGTTCAAGCACCAGCTCAGCCGCAACACTTCGATCGGCGTCCCGTCGACGGCCACGACGATCATCCGCCACAACGTCTTCAGTAAGGAGACGGGCTCCTCCTCGGGCATCGACGTGCGGCCGAATCTGCTCGTCGGCCACTGGCCGCTCTCCGGTGCCGGCTCGTCGGACATCTACCAGATCTACGGGAACGTCTTCTACCAGAACCCCTCCGAAAGCCTCTTCCAGGGTGAGGGCAACCTCACCTTCCACGACAACCTGCTGGTGAACCGCACGGGCAATGCGGTGCGGATCCAGCCGCAAAACAGCGTGCCGCGGCGGATTGAGATCTTCAACAACACCGTGGTGGCTACCGGCACCGGCATTTACGTTTACGGTGGCGACGCCGCCTACCCGCAGCGCGTCGTCGGCAATGCCGTCTTCGCCGCGACGCCTCTGAGCGGCGGCCAGCAAAGCAACAACGTGACGGGGACGTACTCCGCGGCCTCGACCTACCTCAATAGCCCCATGGCCGCTTTGGGATCGGGCCTCAACCTTTACCCGAAGACGGGCCAGCTCCAGGGCACCGCCATCGACTACTCCCCCTTCACCGGGCTGCTCGAGTGGGACCGTGATTTCAACAGCCGGTCGCGGATCACGACGTTCCGAGGAGCCTATTCGGGGGATGGCGTGAATCCGGGATGGACGCTGGCGCTGGCGATCAAGCCGGATGGATCCACATCCACATCCAATGTGCTGCAGAACGGCGTCCCGGTGACGGGTCTCTCGGGAGCGACGGACAGCCAGCAGTTCTGGACGATGAGCGTGCCGTCGGGAGCGTCGAACCTTGTGTTCCACACCTCCGGCGGCCCCGGCGACGCAGACCTCTACGTACGATTCGGCTCCGCGCCGACCCTCACCACCTATGACTGCGGGCCGGTCACGAGCAGCAACGACGAGACCTGCTCCTTCCCGACGCCGGCGGCCGGCACCTGGCACGTGATGGTGCACGGCTGGGCCGCGTATTCGGGCGCGACGCTCGTCGGGAGCTACCAATCCGGCTCGACCTGCAATGCAATCTCGGACGTGGAACCGAACGCCTACGCCACCCCGCAGCCGATCTCGGGCAACTGCAACCAGATCTCGGGGACGTTC
>JAXDJK010000519.1:0-4807 GCA_034665665.1 Acidobacteriota bacterium | reverse complement strand
AACGCCGAATCGGCTTTCGGATTTCTGAATGGGCGCCGCACACCTTCAAACGCTTGGATTTGAGCCGCATATTTTTGGAGGGACGGGGGCCGCGAAGTCCCGGTTCGTCCGAAATCGTGCCCGTTCTGGATCTTACAGAGCTGACAGACATTACAGGTCGGAAAACTCCCTCCACTGTCCGTCCTATACGAGTTGGAGGGCCCTCCACACATCGCGATTCGGCCGAGAGCCGAAATGGAGGGTTCATGTTCAAGAAAGCGTTTTCTGCGACTGCTGTGATCCTGCTTCTTCTTGCGGCCGTTCCGATGACGGCCGCCGACCGTGAAGGCCGCGAGCGGGCGGGTTTTGTGGAGCGCGGGGTGAAGAAGGTCGTCCGGTTCCTCAAGATGATCGTCGCGCCGACGAACGAAGGTATCACCGTCCCGAAGCCGTAGGTCATGCGGCAGGACCGGGGCGGCGGAAGGGCCGCCCTGGGTTCTGCGGCAGGCCGTACAGGTACGCCTTCACCTCTCGTACCGCGTCGCCATTGAGCTGCCGTGCGGCGGCGCATTCTGCCAGGTAGGCCGCGGCGGTCAAGGCGTCCGTGGTCATCCCAAGCTCACGGAACGTCTGCGGCAATTCGGCGCACAACAACTCGGCCTCGGCGGTCCGCCCGGTGGCAAGGAGCAGTTCGGCCGCCTCGAGCTCAGTCGCAGAGACACCGCTCGCCGACTGGACCTTGAGGAATGCCGCGCGTGCTTTCTGGAAAAGCTCCAGCGCGCGTTCGTGATCGCCTTCCTGCACCGCGACGCGGGCGAAGTTCAGGTCGATTCGGGCCAGCACGGTCCGGTCGTCACGTGCGGTGAAGATCCGCGCCGCCTGGGCCAGGTGCCACTTGGCCTGCTCGAGTTTGCCCTGATGCAACAGCGTGAGTGCCGCGTTGTTGTAAAGAGAGCCGAGCATCTCGTCGTCCTTACGGTCGCGCGCCTCGAGGATCAGTTCGGACCAGAGTTCCATCGCCTCGGCGAGACGATGATTCTCGTGCAGCGTTGCGGCGTGCAGGAGGCGGCACTTCAGGTACAGCTTCGTGTCGCCATACTCGTGAGCGATCGGCGCGGCGCGGAGCAGGCAGCGCATCGCCTCCCGCAGGGTTCCCATGCGCAGGTACGCCGTGGCCGCGATGTAATCGGAAACGGCGGAGTCGAGGGCCAGCGCACCGAATTCGTGTACGGCGAGCCGGGCCTGTTTCGTGGCCGCCACCGCGTCGGGATACTGGCCGTGGTCGATCAGCACGAGCGCGTGCTCGTTCCACGCCTGGGCGCGGGCGATGGCGGTGAAGATGCCCCGCTGCCCTGGCCGCGGCTCTTCGGCGAGATCGATGGCAAGCCTGGTCAGCTCGAGACAGCGTTGCGGCAGGTCCGGGGTCTCGCGGACGACTGTCACCAGCGCCTCGACCACGGTGGCGGTGCGATGCTCGGGATGCTCGCGGAGCCACGCGCGCCAGAGGTGCGGCTCCATCTCGAGCAGCGTGGCGACGAGCTGCGGAGCGACCTCGCGCTCCCGGCGGACTTCGTCGGCAGCCTGGGCGAAGTGGTCTATCTGCCGGTTCACGGCGCGCCGGAAAAGATGCACGTTGTCGTGCGCCGTCAGCTCGTCTTCTTCGTCCTCGACCTCACGGAGGCCATCCGGCGAAACCCAGATCGCCTTACGGTCCAGTACGCGCGACGCGAGACGCCACATACCCACGGCTTCCCACACGGCCGGATCCCGCACCGCCTCTTCAAAGGACAAACCTGGCCGCCCGCCCGACGACATATACGGGCAATGTACGCCCATCCGGCCGCCCGGGCCACTCGGCGGCCACTTACGCCACCGGAAAACGGCAGACGTCCCGCAGGAGGCATACGCGGCAGCTGTCGGCGCTGCGGCGGCGACTGCAGAGGTCGAGGATGCCGAGGCGGCAGAGGGCGAAGTCGTAGCGGACAGGATCGGCGGGGTCGAAGAGGGCCAGCCGGTCGGTGAGGGCGCGGGCCGCTTTCCAGTCGGCGGAGGCGCGGTCGTTGAGGCCGAGGAAGGTGGCGATGCGGTGGATGTGCGTGTCCACGGGCATGACCAGCTTCGACGGATCGACAAACGTCCATAGGCCGAGATCGGGCGAGGTGCGGCGGACCATCCAGCGCAGGAAGAGGTTCATGCGCTTGCACGCGGAGCCGTCGTCGGGCGACGTCAGAAGGTAGCGGAGCGACTTCTGGTGCAAGGCCGGAGCGGCGGCGATGATGGTGCCGACGAACCGCGCCAGCGCCGGCCCGATGTCGGCGTCCTCGGGATCGTACGAGGCGCGGAACAATGCGCCGAGGGAGCCGTGCTCCTCGATCGCGGTCGCGAGGCAGCCGAGGAGCGCTACGAGCTCGGGCGTCTTGTGGAAGCGGTGCGCGAAGCCGGCGAAGCGCCTGGTAGCCTCGCGGACGTCGAACGTGGTGAGGTAGCGGTACGGCGAAGGCGTCATCTTCGCCAGCATCGCGCCGATGTTGGTGACGATGGTTCCGGCTCGCCCGTAGGCGAAGGCGGCCGACAGGATGCCGGCCACCTCCTGGTCCAGCGGATCGCGATGACGGAGGACGAGCTGGAGCGGGTCGGGCTCGATGGTGGTGATGTCGAACGAGGCCACCAGCGCATCGAGGCGCTGGAGGAGCAGCTCGGACCGAACCGGTTTACGCGCCCTCATCGCCCCCAGCGTACGTCATTGAACGGCCGCGGACGCTGGACGGCGACGACGGCATACGGCGAGGTGAGCGCCTGAGTGGTCATCATGTCGGTAGCGGGATTGTTCACGGTGGCATCGACCACGAGGGTGCGTCCCTCGATCCGCGCGCGGCGGGGCTCGACGGTGTAGCCGCCGGTGGAGCGCTGGCCGGAGAGCAGGAAGACGACCGACTCTTTATTGAAGTCGATCTCCGGCGGCTCCCCGGTGCCGACGAGGCTGGTCCAGAGGCGACGGTAGGTCGCGTCGTCGGAGGCGTACTCGATCCGCTGCTCGGCAGGCGAGACGGCGGCCATGGTGCCGGTGGTCAGCGTGCGCAGATCCACGGAGTTCCCTCCCGGGACGGTGGTACAGGCGAAGGCAAGCGCGAGTGTCAGGAGAATGGCTGCGTTCTTCATGCAAAAGAAGTGACGCAGAAGTGATGCAGACGAGGCGAACACGGCCGCCGCGGGAACCGTTCCCGACGTGCGGCGTCTTACACTGGACATCCATCATGCTCGAAATGAGGGTTTCTCCTATGCGTGTTCGCGTCGCCGCAGCGCTCGTTCTCCTTCTTCTGTGCGTCCCCTCGTTTGCCGCGGTCACCGGTACAGTGATGACCACGGACGGCACGGCGGTAGCCGGCGCGAAGCTCACCCTGCTGCCGTTCGAGACGACGGAAGCCCGCGCGAAGCGGCTGCTCGCCGGTGCACCCGGTCCTGAGGCACTGGCCTCGACGACCTCGGATGCGAAGGGGAACTTCACGCTCGAGATGACGACGGCCGCGGTGGCGGATCTCCGGATCGAAGCGACGGGTACGGAGCCGCAGACGACGCGGGTGGAACGCGACGAGGAGCTCGGTCCCATCGCGCTGCGCAAGGCGGCGCCGAAAGAGGGGCGGGTGACGGCGAACGGGAAACCGGTGGCGAATGCGCGCGTGATCTGGTGGGGCAACGCGGGACACATCCTCTCCCAGACCACCACCGACGGCGAAGGGCGTTACGTCTCCCCCGATCCGCGCAACGCGACGGCCGTGACGGTGCTGCATCCTGATTTCGCCGTCAGCGAGGAGTTGTTCTGGCGGCGAGGCGAGAACACCGCAAAAGAAATGGATCGGACGCTCATGCCGGGAAAGGCCATCGCGGGCCGCGTCGTCGCGGCGGACGGCGAGACCGCAGTGGCGAAGGCGACGATCGTGGTGGACGGCTGGCCACTGGCGACGTCGGCGGAAGATGGGTCGTTCACGGTTGCGCACGCGCCGGCGAAATGGAAATTGCTCGTGGCGCTGTCGGATGGCTCACTGGCGATGCGCCGCTTCACGGCGGATGTACCGCTCACGCTCCGTCTCGGTAAGGCACCCGTATTGCGCGGCACCGTACGCGACGCGAAAACGCAGCAGCCGCTCGCGAATGTGGAAGTGCGGGTGTCGGTGCAGGAGAGCAACGTCAGCTGGGCAAAGCTGACGGACGCGAAGGGCAACTACTCGCGCGCCGATCTGCCGCCGGGCTCGTACCGGCTCTCGTTCCTGCATCCGGCGTACACCGCGGAGCTGACGGAAGTGGGCCTGGCCGCCGGCGCGGCCACGAAGGACGCCCGGCTCACGCCGCAGGCACGTGTTTCCGGCACCGTCGTCGATGAAGAAAAGCGGGCCGTGGCGGGTGCGTCGCTTGCGCCCGAAGAAGCCACCGGCGATCGGATGCCGCGCATGTTCCGCCCGGCCGGGATGACGTTCAGCGGTCCGGATGGCCGCTTCCTGATGCGCGTTGCCGGCGACCAGGAGATCAAGATCCGGGCGAACAAGAAGGGCCTCCCGGAAACGAAGAGCGAGACGATGCGGCTCGCGCCGGCGGAGCGGAAGCGCGGCGTGACCATCGTGATCCCGAGCGGCATCGCCGTCAGCGGCCGGGTGACGGATCGCGAGGGCAATCCGCTGTCGGGCGTGGCGGTGGCGGCGGCGGAGAGCGAGAACGCGAACGGTCCGATGCGGCGCATGATCATCCTGAACACGTCGTCGGACGACGACCAGACGGTCCGCACGGGTACGGACGGCACGTTCACGACACGCCTGCGGGAGGGAACGTACGATTT
>JAXDJK010000518.1:0-3191 GCA_034665665.1 Acidobacteriota bacterium | reverse complement strand
GCCTTCGCGGATCTCATCGATCGGGCCGCCCCACTGCTGCACGCGGCCAATGCCGGTCGTGACGATCAACGTCTGGCCGAGGGGATGCGTGTGCCACGCCGATCGCGCACCGGGCTGAAACGTAACGAGGGCGCCGGTACCGCGCGCCGGAGCATCCGCCTGGAACAGCGGATCGACGCGGACGGAGCCGGTAAAGTTTTCCGCTGGGCCCTGACGGGAAGACTGTGAACCACTTCGAGCAATGCTGACGGTTTGTGCGCTCATGACTTTGGAATTGAGCAGGCAAAGCGAAACGACGATCGCAACGACTACTTTCAATTCCCTCCTCCTTTCAAAATCCGATCATGACTTTGATTGCTTCGCGGTCGTTCATGGCTCGGTAGCCGTCGGGCACACCGTCGAGATCCGTGACCCGGTCGAAGACGCGGCCGGGCTGGATGCGCCCTTCGAGGATGTCAGGCATCAACTCCTCGATGTAGGCGCGGACGGGGGCTGGGCCGCCGGCGATGGTGATGTTGCTGTAGAACGTCGGCATCGAGGCCGGGATGGTCTCTTCCTGCGGGACGCCGACGCGGCCCACGGCACCTCCGGCGCGGGCGATGCCGAGCGCCGTCCGCATCGACTGGCCGTGACCGACGCACTCGAGGACGGAGTGGGCACCGAGGCCGTTGGTGAGATCGCGGACGCGTGCGATTGCTTCGTCACCGCGCTCGGAAACCACGTCGGTCGCGCCGAACTCCCGGGCCAGCGCGATGCGGTCCGCGTGACGGCCGAGGATGATGATGCGCTCGGCGCCGAGGCGGCGGGCGGCGATCACGCCACACAAGCCGACTGCTCCATCGCCGACGACCGCCACGATCTTCCCGGGACCGGCTTTCGCGGCGAGCGCGGCATGGTGGCCGGTGCCCATGACATCGGTGAGCGTGAGGAGCGAGGGCATGAGCGCGTGGTCACGGGCGACCGGAAGCACGACCAGCGTGCCGTCTGCCAGTGGTACACGTACCGCCTCGCCCTGGCCGCCGTCGAGCTCCGTACCACCCCAGAACCCGCCGTGTACGCAGGATGTCTGCAGGCCCGCCTTGCAGAATTCGCACGTGCCGTCCGACCAGGCGAACGGCGCGACCACGAGGTCGCCTCGCTTCACCGTGCGGACCTCCGCGCCGACGTCTTCGACGATGCCGATGAACTCGTGTCCCATCCGGCGGGGAGTGCCGGTCCGCTCCATCGATTGGTACGGCCACAGATCGCTGCCGCAGATGCAGGCGTGTGTGACCGTGACGATGGCGTCGGTGGGCTGTTTGATACGTGGATCCGGAACGGTTTCGACACGGACGTCGCCGGCACCATAGAGAAGAGTTGCTTTCATGTCGTTGTCATCCTTTCAATCGAGCCCCTTCTGCCGCAGGACCAATGTAGGTCGCGGAGACGCACGATCGTTGCCCGAACGGCGCAACACGTCCGTCATTCAGGCATCCTCATCAGCGTGATGATTCGAAGACGAGAACGCGATACCCGTAGACCCCCGCGTCGTACGCGGCGCGGTATTTCTCGCCGCCGGCGATCAGCTCGGCGATGTGGGCGTCGGTGAGGCCGAGGTCGGTTTTGAGGCGGGCGGCGTAGCGGGGGAAGCGGTCGGTGAAGTAGGTGATGGAGGGGGCGGCCTGCGCGGACATATCCACCTCCTCGGCGAGGGAGAAGCCGTGGCGGGCGGCGGCGGCGAGGAAGGCGTCGAGGGCGTGGAGCCCCGGGGTGTCGAGGGGCTGGAGGGCGAACTCGTCGAGGACGATCACGCGGGTGGTGAGGTCGGCGGCGCGGGCGAAGAGGGCTTCGCTGTCGATGTACTGCGCGGACTCCTGGAAGATCACGGCGTCGTACTTCGCGTCTGGCTCGACGTCCTCGAAGCGCATGCAGCGGGCGCGCACGCGGTCGCCGTAGCGCTCGCGGACCATGGCGATCTGCCGGGCATCGGGAGTGACGCCTTCGATGTCGTAGCCGAGGCGGGTCAGGCGGTCGAGCGTGGTCCCGAGACCGATGCCGGCTTCGAGGAGACGCGCGGGAGGTTTGGGGAGGCGCTCGAGGAGCATGGACGTGGAGCGCTCCTGCGCGTCGTGGATCGGGTCGTCCGGACGGTTGAAGAAACCGTAGTGGAGATAGCGGACCTGGCCCTCCTCGAGGGTGAGGATGTGCATGAAGACGTTGAGCGGGTAATAGAAATCACGGTACGGCAGCACGGCGGCAATTTATCATTGGGGCATCGTGAAAAAGGCGGTCCCCGCCGTCCTCCTGGCAGTGGCGGTCTTCCTGCTCTATCGCAAGGTGACCCGCCTCTGGTGGACGTACGACGACGTCTACAACCTCAAGGTGGCGGTGGCTCACGCCTGGACGCTGCCGTTCACGAATCCGGTGGTCTGGCCGCAGAAGCTGTTCACGCCGATGATCTCGGCCACCTACGAGCTGCTCTTCGCGGCCTTCTCCATCGACGCGTCGCGCTGGTACGCCGTGCACCTGGGGCTCCTCTGCGCGGCGGCGCTGGCGGTGCTGGCGGCGCTGCGGCTCTACGTGCCGCGTCCGGCCGCGCTCATCGGGGCGTTTCTCTTCGCCGCGGGCGTGCCGCTCTGCAGCGTGGCCACGCAGATGATGGTGATCCATCACCTCGAGGCGATCATCCTCGGCGCGCTATCGGTGGTCGCGTACGTGGAAGGCGTCCGGCGCCATCGCTACCGCTTCAGCATCCTCTCGGCAGTGCTGTACTTCGCGGCGGTGCTGGCCAAGGGATCGGCGGTGCTGCTGCCGCTGTTCCTGCTGGTGCTGCCGGAACGGGAAGTCGAGACGCGGCTGCGCCACCTGATCGGACACGCGGTGGCCTTCATCGCGTTCGTGGGCTGGCGCTGGGCGGTCTTCGGCACGATCTCCAGCGCGTACACCGGCTGGGCGCTGGGGCCGCACGAGCTGCCGATGCTGATGGTGATGCTGCCGGTGAAGGTGGTGATGGCCTGCGCCGGCGCGGCTCCGGCAGCGGGGCTGATACTGATGGTGGTGATGGCGGTTGGCGCGGCCATGGCGTTGCGCAGCAGGAAGGCCATCGCGGTGGCGGTGATCTCCCTGGTGCTGATCCTCGGGCCGATGCTGCCGTCGTCGAAGGAGCTGACGCCGCGCGAGGCCATCCTGCCGTGGCTCTGGATCTGCGCCGT
>JAXDJK010000517.1:0-6322 GCA_034665665.1 Acidobacteriota bacterium | reverse complement strand
CGGCAGGATCGCGTTGGCCGAGGAACTCCGAGGAACCCCCGAGGAACTCCGAGGAACCGTATGGCAGGCGTGCCGGTTGCAAAGTGGCGTGCATTGATGACCCGGCCCCTTCGTTCCCTCGTCGTTTTCCTGCTGTTCCTTGCCTCCGTTACGGTGGCTCACGCGCAGTCCGGGATGTGGGGCTCGCGCGGGGTGAGCCGGCGGTTCGTGTTGCGCGATCCGATGCTCTACGTTGCCGACGGACGGGGGGTGGCGGTTTACAACACCAGCGATCCGGCCGCCATCACGCGCGCGGACGTTGAGATCAGCGACGCGGAGACCCGCGATCTGGCGCTGTCCGGCAATGACCTGCTGGTCGTAGCTGGCGCCGATGGGATCCAGCGCTTTAGGGTTGGTAGCGGTGGCGCACTCGACCGGCTGAGCACCGTGGCCGAGGAGGGCGGCACGCTGCGGATCGCGGCGAACGCCACCCGCGTGGCGAGTGGCGGGGCGAAGATCCTGACGATGTACCGCCGCGAGGGGACGGACCTGACTCTGGCGTGGGAGCTCCGGTACGACTTCAAGGTGCTGGCGCTGGCCTTCGTCGGCAACTACCTCTATGCCTCGATCGAGCGGCAGGGCGTGCGGGTGTACGACGTCGCCAACGGCCGCGAGGTGAACACGCTCATCCTCGACGCGCACGGGTTCTCGCTCTCCGGCAGCGTGCTCTGGGCGGCCGTGGGCGGCAGCGGGATCTTCTCGGTGGACGTGAGCGATCCGGTCAATCCGCGCATCCTCGGCAATGCCGGCGGCGGCGAGGTGAACATGACCGATGTGGCGGTGGCGGGGACGCGCGCGTTCGCGATTCAGCCGCCCGACAAGGTCTACACCTTCGACGTCAGCTCGCCGGCCGAGCCGATCCTCGTCGGCAGCCGCAGCGAGCCGGCGCACGTGCTGGCCGCCGGCGGCACGCGAGTCTTCCTGGCTGGGTCGCAGTTCGACGTCTACGGCCTGACCCGCGAGACCGGTGTGCCGGTGCGGGTGTATGACGCGCGCAATTTCGCCAGCCTGGTGCTGCTGGGCGAGGCGCATGACCTGGCCGGCCCGGTCAGCGGCGTGGCCACGGACGGCTCGCTGGCGTATGTGGTCGATCCGCCGTACCTGCGCATCCTCGACATCTCGAAGACGGCCGAGCCGCGCGAGCTGTCGTCGATCGTCATCCCGGAGATCCAGGACCGCATCCGCGTGCGCAACGGCCTGGCCGTGATCTACGGCCGCGGGGACGTGAATTTCGCCGATGTCTCCGATCCGTACCATCCGAAGTACCTCGGGATCTACCGTTCCACCGGCACGCCGCCGAGCAACGCCGGCATCCTCCGCGATACGTTCGTGGAGGCGAATTACGCCAGCGGGCTGCACATCGTCGACTACAGCGTCCCGTCGAATCCGCTGCAGATCGCCGGGCGGATCTGGCACTACCTCGATCTGGTCTCGTCCGACGACGCGGTCTACGCCATCCTGCAGAACGAGCTGCTCACGCTCGATCTGACCAACCGCCACAAAGTCGTGGACCGGCAGACGCGGGCGTACGACTCGCTCCAGGTCGAGACCGTACCGCCGAACTCGGCGCAGCCGGACTTGCTGGTGCTGCGGGAGACGCAGGATTTCCGCATCTTCAGCCTGGCCGATCCGTTTGCTCCGGCCGAGGTGGCTACGGTCGAGACCAAGCGGCCCGGGCTGATGGGGACGAACGGCGGGAACATCTATTACGAGAAGGACGGGCTGCTCTGGCGGATCGATGCCTTCGATCCGACGGTGCCGTTGGAGACGCACCTGCACGCCACCTCGGCCATGCAGATCTCCGGCGCGGGGGAGAAGCTGGTGGTGGCCGACCGCTATTCAGTGCGGATCTATGGTCCGGACACGGAACCGCCGCCTCCGCCACCCCCTCCGCAGCAGCCGCCGAAACGGCGCTCGGCGCGGAAGTAGCAAAACGGGTAACGCCTGCTGTCAGAGGAATTCATGCGAGTTTTTCTGATTTGTAAACGGCGTTCCGGCAGATTGGCGATACCGTGGTCGCCGGCCCGGACCTCATACCCAAAATGCTTCGTACTTACCCTAGAATCCTTCTCACCGCGCTGGTGATCAGCGCCGCTGCCCTCGGTGCGGCGGAAGCCCCTCGCGCGGCGGAAGCGCCTCGCTGCAGCTACACCGCTCGTGAATGCGAGCAGCAGATTCGTCAGATGCTGACCGGCCGCCGCTTTCTCGGCGTACAGCTCGAGGAGAAGAATCCCGGGCTGGTCATCAAGACCGTCGCCCCGAACAGCCCGGCGGCCCGCTCGGGGCTCAAGCCGGGCGACCGGCTCATCGCCGTGAACGGCAAGTCGCTCACGCAGGCCAGCTCGCGCGAGTTCAAGCAGCTCATGAGCGGTGCCCGGGAGACCGGACGCCTCTTCATGATCATCTGGCGCCGCGGGACGTACGAACGGGTCGAGGCCCGCCTCGAGCCGTTTACCAAGGAGCAGATCGACAAGATCATCAACACGCACCTGATCGAGAGCCACACCTCGACGGCCGGCGGCGGACACTGATGATCGTGACGGCCGGCGGGCCATGTTCGGGTAATGTTCGGTGAGATTCTCGCGAGGTTCACGGCTGCCTTCCGCCGCGGAAGACGCCCGGATCGTGTTCGCATTCTCCTCCCCTTCCTGATCATCTCCGCCGGCCTCGGCGCACTGGCCTGGCGTTCTTACCGGCTCTCGCTGCAGATGGAAGTCGGCGCGCAAACGCTGGCGGTGCAGTACGCCGGCTACGCCGCCGAGATCACGGCCCGGCGCGTCGATGCGGCGGTGCTGGCGCGGCTCAAGGGAGTCTCCGAGGAGTGGCAGCAGACGGAGCGGAGGGTAGGGGAGCCGACTCTGGTCTCCACGCGCGAATGGCTGGCGCGTCACGACTGGATCGTCACGGCCATCTTCATCCCCGACTTCGATCCGGCCAGCTCCATCTACGTCACCGAGCTCTCGGCCAAGAACGCGGCGCGCACGCTGGTGCGGGGCGAGTTCTACAGCTCCACCGGCACGGTGCGGTATGCGTATGACGCCGACCGCCTGCTGGCGCTGGTGCACAACACCGTGCGCCAGCAGCCGATCGTCCTCTCGAGCAAAAGCGACTTCCTGCAGCAGCGCGCGGACGTGAGTCTGGTACGGCGCGGCAGCGCGGCCAAAGGGCTGAACCGGCTGCCGGACGGCTTCGCCTTCGTCGAGCCGCTCACCGAGCCTCTCGGGACGTACGGCATCCGCACGGTGGTGCGCAGCGGCTACTTCGGCAGCGGCTGGCGCAACCAGCGGGTCATGAACGTCTTCGTCAGCATCGTGGCGCTCATGCTCACCGGCGTCGGCACCTACCTGGCGATGCGCGGCGTGGCCAAGGAGGCGGAGACGACGAAGCTGCGCGGCGCGCTGATCGCCAACGTCTCGCACGAGCTGCGCACGCCGCTCTCGATGATTCGCCTCGGCGCGGAGACGCTCATGCGCGGCAAGCTGAAGGAGAAGGAGCGTCACGAGATCGAGGATCAGATCCTCCGCGAAGTGCTGCTGCTGTCGCACCTGGTCGAGAACGTCCTGGACGTGGCCCGCCTCCAGAACCAGAGCACGAAGGCGCTGGCCTTCACGCCCGTGCATCCGCGCGACCTGATCCGGAACCTGGTCACCACCTACGGATCGTGGATCCGCAGCAAAGGGTTCACTGTGGCGTTGCAGATCGATGACGCCGTTGGCGAGCAGATGTGGGACCGTGATTCGGTGTCGCGCGCATTGCTGAATCTGATCGATAACGCCATCAAATATTCGCGGGAAGACGACCGCGCCATCGACGTGGTGCTGCGCCAGAACGAGGAGCACATCGTTCTGGAGGTGCGCGACCGCGGCGTCGGGATCTCCGCCAAGGACCTCGAGCGGATCTTCGACCCGTACTACCGGGCCCAGTTCTCCGACACGATCACCCGCCGCGGCGCCGGGCTGGGCCTGACGCTCGTGCAGCAGATCGCCGCCTCGCATGGCGGCCGGATCGAGGTCGATTCGGAGCCGGGGCGCGGCTCTACCTTCCGCATGCTCTTCCCCCGGGCCCTGGCTCGCGATGCCGCGGATATCCCGTCGATGGCCCAGACGACGGAGGCTTACTGATGATTTCGTCGAAACTTGTTACAACTCCCTTCCGTACAATGACCGGAACCGTGTCTCACGAGAGGAACGCCATGACCAAGATTCTCATCGTCGAGGATGAAGCCGGCCTCCGGCAGGGGCTGGAGATCAACCTCCGTCACGAGAACTACGAAACCGTGACGGCCGCTGACGGCGAGGAGGCCATCCGCCTCTTCCACGCCGAGACGCCGGACCTGATCCTGCTGGACCTGATGCTGCCGAAGAAGAGCGGCTTCGAGGTGCTGGACCACATCCGCAAGGTTTCCAAAGTGCCGGTGATCCTGCTGACCGCCCGCGGGCAGGAGACCGACAAGGTGCGCGGCCTGCGCGGCGGCGCCGACGACTACGTGACCAAGCCGTTCGGCGTGCAGGAGCTGTTCGCGCGCCTCGACGCGGTCATGCGCCGCAGTGAGGTGGTGACCACCGGCGCAAAGACGGTCTGCGAGGATTCGCTGATCCGCCTCGACCCGGCCACGCGCGAAGCTTCGGCCAACGAGCAGAAGCTGAAGCTCTCGCCGAAGGAGTTCGACCTCCTGATGTACCTCTTCAAGAACAAGGAACGGGTCGTGCCGCGCGACGAGCTGCTCTCGCGCGTCTGGAACTACCGCGTCGACCTCAACCTGAACAGCCGCACGGTCGACACGCACGTCACCCGTCTCCGCCGCAAGCTGCAGAAGGCGGTCGGCACGGACGCGGCCGTGATCGTGGCCGTGGCCAAGATCGGCTACCGCTACCTCGGCCAGACCAGCGGAGCCGTGGGCGCGCATTGAGATAGAATCCGGCCCATGCACGGCAAGATCTACGACAGCATCACGGACCTCATCGGAAACACGCCGCTGGTGCGACTCAACCGGGTCGTGCCCGAAGGAGCCGCGGAGGTGGTGGTCAAGATCGAGGCGTTCAACCCGCTCTCCTCGGTGAAGGACCGCATCGCTATCTCGATGGTGGAAGACGCGGAGCAGCGCGGCGAGCTGCGCCCCGGCTCGACGCTGGTGGAAGCGACCAGCGGCAACACCGGCATCGGCCTGGCCTTCGTGGCCGCGGCCAAGGGCTACAAGTGCACGCTGTTCATGCCGGACTCGATGTCAGTGGAGCGCCGCAAGCTCCTGCAGGCCCTCGGCGCGGAGCTGGTGCTGACGCCGGCGCCGCTCGGCATCAAGGAAGGGCAGCGGCTGGCCGCTGAGTACGCGGAGCGCACGCCCGGCGCCTGGCTGTCGAAGCAGTTCGACAACCCGGCCAACGTGAAGGTGCATCGCGAGACCACGGCGCAGGAGATCCTTCGCGATACCGGGCGTCGGCTCGACGCGTTCGTCTCCGGCGTCGGCACGGGCGGCACGGTCACGGGCGTTGGCCAGATCCTCAAGCAGGAGCTGGGCAACCAGGTGCTGATCGCCGCGGTCGAGCCGATCGAATCGCAGGTGCTCAAGGGCGGGACGCACAGCCCGCACAAGATCCAGGGTATCGGCGCCGGCATTGTGCCGTCGATCTACGACGCGTCCGTGGTGGACCGCGTGATCGACGTGACGTTCGACGATTCGATCTACTACGCCCGCCGCCTGGCCCGCGAGGAAGGCATCTTCGTCGGCATCTCCTCGGGTGCCGCAGTCTGGGCCGCCATCGAGCTGGCCAAGGAGCTCGGCCCCGGCAAGCGCGTGGTGGCCGTCCTCCCGAGCACGGGCGAGCGGTACCTCTCGACGCCGCTCTTCGAGTACACGGACCTCGTGAACCAGCCCGCCACGACTCCGGCCATGCTCGCCGCACAGCAGGAAGCGGCGGCGGTGCCGTAGGTTCCTCCCGTCATCCTGCAGTCCGTAATGCCGTCATCCTGAGCGAAGCGAAGGATCTCAGGTTTCGAATCCGTGGCCTGAGATCCTTCCGCCGCTTCGCTCGGCCGCGACGACGAGTTACTGGTCCCGGCTTACCACGACCAGCGTGACGTCGTCACCCAGCGCGTCGGGCTCGCCGACGTGCGCGAGCACGATCTCGTCGACCGTATGCGCGAGCGCATCGGCGTGGGCGCCGTGCAGCGGCTTCACGGCCGCGGCCACCGTCTCCGTCCCGAGCTCGTTGCCCTCGCCGTTCTCCGCTTCGCTGACACCGTCGGTGAAGAGGATCAGCGCGTCGCCCGGCGCGAGCTGGAGCTG
>JAXDJK010000516.1:0-3786 GCA_034665665.1 Acidobacteriota bacterium | reverse complement strand
TCCGATGCGCGACGAGAACGGCACGCTGCTCGGCGCGGTCGTCACCTTCCGCGACATCACGGAGCGGCGCGCCGTCGAGCGGATGAAAGACGAGTTCGTGTCGGTGGTCAGCCACGAGCTGCGCACGCCGCTCACCTCCATCCGCGGAGCGCTCGGTCTGATCGCGGGCGGCCGCGTCGGCGAGCTCCCGGAACGCGCGCGGCGCATGATCGACATCGCCGTTTCCAACACCGACCGGCTGGTGCGGCTGATCAACGACATCCTCGACATCGAGCGGATGGAATCGGGCCGCATCACGCTGACGCGGCAGTTCTGCGACGCCGGCGACCTGATCGACGAAGCGGTGGAGATGATGCTGCCGCTGGCGTTCCGGGCCGGCATCGGGCTCGAAGCACTGGCCTGCGACACCACGATTTTCGCCGACTCCGACCGGATCGTGCAGACCATCACGAACCTGATCAGCAACGCCATCAAGTTCTCCGAACCGTCCACGCGCGTGCTCGTCACCGCCACGGAAGTTGACGGCACGGTGCAGTTCGAAGTGCAGGACCAGGGTCGCGGCATCCCGGAGTCGAAGCTGGAGTCGATCTTCGAGCGCTTCCAGCAGGTGGATGCCTCCGACTCGCGCGAGAAGGGCGGCTCGGGCCTCGGCCTGGCCATCTGCAAGAGCATCGTCGGCCAGCACGGCGGCAAGATCTGGTGCGAGAGCGAGGTCGGCCGAGGCAGCAGCTTCCGCTTCACCGTCCCCCGCGCGAACGTGATCACCGCCACACCTGCCCAGCTGCCGGCGGCCCGTAAGACCATCGCCGTGTGCGACGACGACGCGTCCATCCGCGAAATGCTGGTCTGGTTGCTCGACCGCAATGGATACCGCACCCTGGAGTTCGCGTCGGGACTCGAGCTGGTGGCCAGCAGTACGGTCACGGAGGCAGACGTGGTGCTGCTCGATCTGATGATGCCGGGCATGGACGGCTTCGAAGTGCTGGCCGCCCTGCGCGCCCGGCCCGAAACCGCCAACCTGCCGATCGTCATCGTCAGCGGCGTCCTGCCGGCCGACCGCAGCGGCCGGGACGTGGCCGGGTGGGTGCAGAAGCCGTGCGACGCCTCGGCGCTGCTCGGGGCGGTGGAACGGGCCCTCGGCGGCAACGCCCGCGCGCGCGTCCTGTTCGTCGACGATGACGTCGACCTGGCCGGGGTCATCAGCGAGTCGTTTCAGCGCCTCGGCATCGAGATCCAGCACGCCACCACGGGCGAGCAAGCCATCGAGCTCGCCCTGAAACTTCCGCCCGACCTCCTCGTGCTCGACCTGATCCTGCCGGGCGTGGACGGCTTCGGCGTGGTCGATTGCCTCAAGGAGCGCGGGCTCCTGCAGCGCATCCCGCTGGTGGTCTATTCGGCTGTCGAGACCACCGCCGCACAACGCGAGCGCCTGACGCTCGGGCCCACCGAGTTCCTCACCAAGAGCCGCGTCTCACCCGAAGAGTTCGAGCGCCGAGTCGTGCAGTTGCTCGGCGCCGTGGTCACGTTTTCAGGAGAAATGTCCGATGTCGCGTAAACGCATTCTGGTCATCGATGACGATGACGATGTTCGTGAAGTGGCGGCACTGGCCCTCGAGACCGGCGGCGACTTCGAGATCCTCACGGCCGACAACGGCCGCGCCGGCCTGGCGAAAGCGCTCCAGTGCCACCCCGATCTCATCCTGCTGGACGTGATGATGCCGGAGCTCGACGGCCCCAGCACGTTCCGGTTGCTGCGCCAGGGCTCCCGCACCAGCGGCATCCCGATCATCTTTCTCACGGCGAAGGTGCAGGCTGCCGATCGCCGCAATCTGACCGCTCTCGGAGCGAACGGGTTCATCGCCAAACCGTTCGATCCCCTACTACTGGCCGAACAAGTCTGGGAGATCGCCGCATGGTAGCGTTGGACGTCCCCGTCATTCCCCGCCGCATCGTTCACTGCGCCGCCTGCAGGAGCGCCTTCGACACCATGCAGGCCGGCTGGTGCACCTGTGTCACCAAGATCATCTCGCCCACCTGCCCGAAGTGTGGCTACTGCCTCTGCAAGGCGCCGGCGAAGGCGTCGCGTGACTTCTGGTTCTCCGCACCGCAGGAGCTCGTGGAACGCCGCCGCTTCGAAGAAGAACGGCGTGCGCAGCGCGGGCCCGAGCTGGTCGCACAGGACGCGAAGAAGGTCCTGATCGTCGATGACGACGAGGAGATCCGCTTCATCGCCGACTACGCGCTCCGGGACATGGGCTTCGTGACCATGACGGCGTCGAACGGAGAAGAAGCCCTGCAATGCGTGGCCAGCGAGCGGCCGAACATCGTCCTCACCGACGCCTTCATGCCGAAGATGGACGGCCGCGAGCTGTGCAAGCAGATCAAGATTCACCACCCGCGCGTGAAGGTCGTGGTGATGACGTCGCTCTACACGAGCCCGCGGTATCGTACGGAGGCTTATCGGGTCTTCCACGCCGACGATTACCTGGCCAAGCCGATCGACTTCGCCAAGCTCGAATCGACGCTCAAGCGCCTCACGGAGGTGCACGCATGATCGCTCCCGAAATCCTGCGTGCGAAGTTCGCGGTGAGCTTCACCCGCCGGCTGACCGACCTGCACGACATCCTCGACCGCGGCGATCTCATCGCCGCGGAACGCGGCTTCCACAGCCTGGCCGGCATCGGCGGCACCTACGGCTTTCCGCTCGTGACCACGCTGGCCCGCCGCGCCGAACAGCACTGCGGCTCCGCGCGGCAGGCGAAAGTGCAACGCCTGCTGGACCGGCTCATGGCCATCGCTACCGAGCTACGCGAAGAACGCGACCGCGCGGCTGCGTAGGCGCCCGCGGGCACTCAGTGCCGCGACGCCCTCCGCTTCGGCCCGGCGATGACCGTGGTCACGGTCACCGGTTCGTAGTTCGTGTCGCCGGAGTAGGTGACTTTGACCGTGCGCGCGGTGGCGGAGAAGCCGGTAGCCGTCGTGGCGGACACGTCGCCGCCGATCGCGGTGAGCGGGCCCGTGACCGTGCATACGATGCCGCCTTCTACTTCGACCGTGACAGTGCCGGTCGGCGCGAATCCTTCCACGCCGCGAATGCGAATGCGGACTTCCGCGCTCTCGCCGTCTGTACCGGCGGAGATGACAGCGCTGCCACGCCCCACCTGGATCGTTCGCGTGGCTGGCGATGCTGCCAGGAAATTGCCGTCGCCGCTGTACACGGCCGTCAGTGTGTGGGTTCCGGGCACCAGCCGGCCGACCGTCAAGGTCGCACGTTTGGCGGCCACGGAGGCAGTGCTGAGGACTGTCGTACCGTCGAAGAACGTGACCGAACCGGTCGGGATGGCTCCGTCCGGCCTCATCCCAAGTAGGAATGCCGACAGCTCGCCCGGCACACCGAAGGTCCAGGAGGACCGCGCAAAGAACTGCACCGCGATCGGCACGCGAAACGGATCGTCAACCCGGGAGACCTGCAGCACGATCTGCGCTTGCTGCGGGACGCCGGTCCCGCTTTTCGCGGTGATCGTGACGGACCCGGCACCGGCGGGTGTGAAAGGGGCCGCCATCCACGATCCCGTCGCAAACGCCACCTGGCCCTGCACCGCCACGATGGCCGGGTTCGACGAGGTGAGCTCCACGTTACCCGAGCTGTAGAGCCATAGTGTCGACGGCTCCCCCACTCTCGCGACTGCCGGCACCACGACCATGCGCAGGAAGCCGCTGCGCTCCGTGGCATTCCAGGAGATGGTGCCATTGGCCGGGCTCGAATCGGGCTCCCATTGCGTCACG
>JAXDJK010000515.1:0-4944 GCA_034665665.1 Acidobacteriota bacterium | reverse complement strand
GCCCCCGACCCGTTGATCCCGCCGCCGATGACGGCCACCCGTTTCCGCGTCACGCAAAGGATGGTGCCACAAACCGGTTGTCGGTTGGCAGTTGGCGGTTGGCGGTTCGAGCGGGGGTGCGGGGGGCCTCCCGACAACCGCCAACCGACAACCGCCAACTAGCCGTTTTGTGCGTTCCATCACATGCAACGCAAATTTGGCAACACGCCTGCAATGGTGCTCAGCGGTATGAGTGCAGCCGTATGAGTGCAGCGATGCAGCTGGCGCCGGTCACGACCGAGCCCGGGACCGAATTGGCCGTGATGCTGACCGGCGGAGGGGCCCGAGCCGCGTACCAGGTCGGCCTGCTCAAAGGGATCGCCCGCCACTTCCCGCGGCTGAAAATCCAGATCATCACCGGCGTCTCGGCCGGCGCCATCAACGCGGCCTACCTGGCCGCCCATCAGGGCACGCTGTCGGAAAAGGCGGACCGCCTCGCCGACATGTGGTGTGAGCTGAACTGCGGCCACATCTTCGACTTCGACTGGAAGGCCTTCGTTCCTTTCCGCTCCGCCCTCTCGTCCGTGTTCCCGAAGAAGAAGTGGACCCGCGCACGCCAGCGGGCCATCGTCGACACCGCGCCGCTCCGCGATCTTCTCTGCCGCGTCCTCGGCGTGCCGCCCGGCTGCCCCATTCCCGGCATCGCCGAGAATCTCCACAACGGCGATCTCACCGCCGTGGCGCTGATGACGCTCGATTACTCCACCGGCCAGACGGTGCGCTGGGTTCAGGGCCGCAATTACGATTTCTACGAGAATCCGAATCGACGCAACACGGTCACGCAGATGACCGTCGAGCACGTGCTGGCCTCCGCCGCACTGCCGTTCGTCTTCCCCGCCGTGAATATCGAGGGCACATGGCACGGCGACGGCGGTATCCGCCTGGCTGCCCCGCTCTCGCCCGCCGTGCACCTCGGCGCGACGCGCATCATCGCCATGTCCACCGGTTACCAGCGCACGCCCGACGAGGCGTCGACGCCGGTGGTGACGGGTTATCCGCCTGCCGCGCAGATCCTCGGGCAGCTCGTGAACGCGGTCTTCCTCGACGCCATCGACGAAGACGTGGTGCGCATGGAGCGGATGAACGAGATGCTCCGCAAGCTCGAGCCGCGCGAGCGCGGCGGCCTGAAGCCGATCGACCTGCTGGTCCTCCGACCCTCCGTCGATCTCGGCAAGCTGGCCGGCCAGTACGAGCAGTACCTCCCCCGCAAGATGAAGCTCTTCCTGCGCGCCATCGGCGTGAAGGAGACGGAGTCGCCCGATTTCGTCTCCTTGCTCCTCTTCGAGCCGACGTTCACGAAGCGGATCATCGAGATCGGCGAGCGCGACGTCGAAGCCCGCCTGCCGGAGTTGCGTGCCTTCCTCGCGGACGAGCAGGCCGACGTGGCCGCCGTCGCTGCCGGCTATTGACGCAGCGCTTCTCGCAGCACGCGGCCACTTCGGAGATAATCCGCCACCTCGGAAGATGACTCTTCTCCAAATCGCTCTTCTCGGTGACTTCCGCATGCGGACTGACGATGGTTCGCTATTCGCCATTTCGGCGAAAAAGTCGCAGGCCATGCTGGCCTACCTCGGCGCCAAGCCGTCCCAGCTCGTCTCCCGCGACAAGATGGCCGCCCTGCTCTGGAGCAGTACCGCGCCCGAACAGGCACGCCAGAGCCTTCGCCAGACCCTCTCCACGATGCGCAAGGAGCTCGGGCATCTGTCGTCGCACAAGGTGCTGGTGGAGGAAGGCGATTTCCTCGGCTTGGACGCGACGCTCGTGCGCGTGGACGTCATCGACTTCGAGGCGGCTGTGAGCGCCGGCACGACGGAATCGCTCTCCCGCGCCATCGATCTCTACGGCGGCGATTTCCTGGAAGGGTTCCAGATCGAGGAAGAGCGGTTCGATCAATGGGTGCTGGCCGAACGCGATCGCCTGCACCGGCTCGCACTGAAGGCGCATGCGATGCTGGCGGACCAGCAGACTCGCGCCGGCGCGCTCGACGAAGCGGTGGCCACGGCCCAGCGCTCGCTGCGCATCGACCCGCTGCAGGAGTCGATGCACCGCACGCTGATCCGCTTGTACATGCAGAGCGGCGATCTGTCGTACGCGCTCCAGCAGTACGACGCCTGCGCCAAGGTGCTGCGCCGCGAGCTGGCGGTCGAGCCGGAGGCGGATACGAAGGCGCTCCAGCAGGAGATCGTGCAGCTCCGGAAGCGCCGCGCGACGCAGCCCGCCGTGGCCGCCGCGCCAGCCGATGACAAGCCGACCGTCCTCGTGGTCGAAGACAACGCCCTCAACCGCGACCTCACCAACGCCATCCTCACCACCGCCGGCTACCACGTCATCCTGGCCAACGACGGCGCCGACGCGCTCATGCTCATCGGCCGCTCCCGCGTCGACCTCATGCTCCTGGACGTCGACCTCCCCTTCATCGACGGCCACAAGGTGCTCGAAGCCCTGAACGAGAAAGGCATCGTCGTCCCCACCATCTTCATCTCCGGCCTGCCCGGCGAAGAAGCCGAGGTAAAAGCCTTCGAGATCGGCGCCGCCGATTTCATCCGCAAACCGGTGAAGAACAGCGTGCTGCTGGCGCGGGTGGCGAAGGTGCTGAAGGACCTGGCGGGGCAGTAGACCAGTTGACGGTTGGCGGTTGGCGGTTGGCGGTTGGCGGTTCGAGGCAAGGCCGAGAGATTTGTCATCCCGAGCGTAGCGAGGGACCTGTGCGGGTGGGGCGCGGGGAACATGCCACACTCCCCGTGCCCCGCCCACCCAGGTCCCTCGCTCGACGCTCGGGATGACAAGCTCGCAACCCCGCTTTAACCGCCAACCGTCACTGCGCCATCACGTACGTCGGATCCAGCGTCCGGTTGTCCACGACCGACCCGTAGGCCACGACCTTCCCTGTCCCGCCGACGACCCGGACGCCGAGGGAGGCGTTGTAGGCGTCGTTGAGACCCATTGTGCGCATGAGGGAATTGAGCTGTACGAACTCGTTCGGGCGGAGCTCCACGCGGAGCACGGGCGCGATCTTGCGGCCCGGGACGTTCGCGGTGATCTCCACCGTGGCCGGTGCGCCGGTGACTTCGGTGAGGCCGACGTTCGTGCGGAAGCGCACCGACTCCTCGGCCTGCAGGATGCGCAGTCCGCGATCGGCGTTGCCGGTGGCACTTTCCGCCGTCGCGGCCGGGACGAACTGCCCGTACGTTCCGTCGGTGCGCTTGTGGTACGTCCGCGCGGCCGGCACGAGGGCCGAATCCGTGGCCGTAGTGATCCGCAGCGCGCCGCCGGCCGAGGTGATGCCGAAAGTCGACTGCAGCACGTCGTCCAGTGCCAGCACTTCGCCGGAGCCGACCGTCAGCGTACGCGTGGCCGCGGCCTCCGTCGAGCCCTGCTGGTAGAACGTGAGCGTCACCGGCACGCTGGCCGGACCGCCGTTGAAGAGCCGGACGTCCGTCTGCCACTTTCCGGTCGCCGTCGGCAGGTCGGCCACGCCCGGAATCGTGTACGGCCGCGCGCGCGGCGCCGAGAGATCGACCGGCGGCACGAAAGACGGATCGCCCGTGGTGTTGTCGACCACCGAGGCGTAGCCGTACACGCTGCCGATCGGCGAGACGATGCGCACGTCAATGCGCGCGTTGGACGTATCGACACCGTTCTCCGCGAGGAGGCTTCCGATCTGCCGGTGCTCGCCCGCCTTGAGCGTCAGTGTGGTCTCGAAGAGCTTCGTGCCCTCGCCGTTGAACGCCTGGAGCATGGCCGTGGCCGGGGAGCCGCTTCCTTCCACCACGCCGATGTTCGTCCGGTAGGCGCTCGACTGCGCGAGCGAGACCAGCGTCTGCCGGCTGTTCGGGGAGGGCGACACGCTGCCCGCCAGGAACTGCTGGAGCGGCACGGCGGGGATGAACTGGCCGAACGAGCCATTCGCCGCGACGTTGAAGAGACGGCTGGTGGCAAAGGTCTGACCGCTGTTCCGCTGTACGTCGACCGCGCGGATCTCCAGCACGCCGGTCTGGCCGTCGCTGGCCATGCCGGAGCCGAACCAGCGCCCGAGGATGTCGTCGAGCGCCACCGTCTGCCCGGAGCTGACCACCACCTCGGTGCGCACGGCCGCGGTGCGGTCGCTGCCGGAGGGGGTGAAGGTGAGGAGATAACGGACCGACGACGGATACGTGTGCGCGATCCGCACGTCCGACTGCCAGCGGGAATTGTTGCCGTCCGCGTGAGCCACGGCCGGAATGATCAGGGCCTCCCCCGCCGCGGTCACGCCGCTGACCGGCGCGATGGGCGTGACCAGTGAGATCGAGATCGGCGTGGTCACGACGGAGACGCCGTTGGCCTGATACCGCGACGAAGAGCCGGCCGTAGTGGTGACGGTGAGGCTGCCGAGGCTCGTGCCGTACGGCAGCTCGGCCGGATCAAACGTGACGGTGAGCGTCAGCCGTCCTGATGGCGGCACGCTGCCCGCGGCCGGCGTCACCTGCAGCCAGTCCTCGGAAGTCGTAGCCACGTATGCCGCGGCCGAGGGATCCACGTCGACCGTCAGCTTCGACGATACCTTGGCGATCGTGCCGTGCGGCACGACCACGTCCGCTCCGCTGCCGCTGTTCTCGCTCCGCGGCACGATGGCCACGCGGATCACCGGCGAGACCTCGCCGACGCTGCCGTCGCACGCGCTGATGGCGCGAACGCGGTAGAAGCGCGAGATCGGCGTGGTCGTCTCATGATTGAAGACCATCGAAGACGCGATCACGCGCTGCGTCACTCCGGTAGTGAACGACGCGTCGTCTCCCTCCTCGATCTCATAACGGGCCGCGCCCTGGATGCCCGCCCAGCTCACGGTGTAATCCATGCCGCTCGAGATCACCGCCACGGCCGACGGCCGCGGAACGGCGGTGAGCGGGGAACAGTTGCCGGAGGAGG
>JAXDJK010000514.1:0-2851 GCA_034665665.1 Acidobacteriota bacterium | reverse complement strand
ACGCTCGGGATGACAACGCTCAACGCCGTGACCGCGGCGTCGGTGATCTCCAACGCGCGGTCGATGATGGCGAACGACTCGTGCAACTGCGCCTCCGTGATGCAGAGCGGCGGGTTGGTGAAGAGGTTGTTCCAGTTGGTGAGGGCGTACATGCCCTGCTCGCGGAGGAACGCGCCGAGACGCTGCATCTCGGGGCTGGTGCTGTTGAACGGCGCCATCGGCTCTTTCGTGGTGCGGTTGCGCACGAGCTCCAGGATCCCGAACAGCCCGATCGAGCGGACGTCGCCGACGGACGGGTGCTTGGCCTTCATCTCCGCGTGCAGGGCGGACAGCACGCGGCCCATGCGCTGCACGTGATTCATGGTGTCGTCGTCGATCATGGCCTGCAGGCAGGCCTCGGCGGCGGCGAGGCTCATCGGGTGGGCGTTGTAGGTCAGCCCGCCGTAGAAGATGTTCTTGTCGAAGTAGCTGGCGATGCGCTCGCTGATCGCCACGGCGCCGAGGGGCAGGTAGGCCGAGGTGAGACCCTTGGCCATCGTGATCATGTCCGGCTCCACGTTCCTGTGATCGGCGGCGAACCAGCGGCCCGTGCGGCCGAGACCGCACATCACCTCATCGCACACCAGCATGATCCCGTGACGGTCGCAGATCGCGCGCAGCCCCTGCAGATAGCCGTCCGGCGGAACGATCACACCATTCGTTCCCGTGACCGTCTCGACGAACATCGCCGCGATGGTGTGGCCGCCCTCATACATGATCGTCTCTTCGACCTCGTCGAGGCAGCGCTGCGTGAATTCGGCGACGCTGTCGCCTTCGCGATAGAGATGGCTGCGGTACTGATACGGATCGAAGAAGCGCACCACACCCGGTAGACCCGGCTCATTCGCCCAGCGCCGCGGATCGCCCGTGAGCGAGATCGCGCCGGCCGTGGCGCCGTGATACGAGCGGTAGCGGACCATGATCTTCTGCCGGCCGCTGACCATGCGCGCGATGCGGATGGCGTTCTCGTTTGCCTCCGCCCCGCCGAGGGTGAAGAAAAAGCGGTTCAGATCCCCTGGCGTCAGTTCCGCCAGCATCTTCCCCACCCGCGCCCGCACCGCCGTGGCCATGCCCGGCCCCGCGTACACCAGCTCCTCCGCCTGCCGCTTGATGGCCTCGATCACCCGCCTGTCGCCGTGGCCGATGTTGACGCACATGAGCTGCGAGTTCATGTCGATGTAGCGCTTGCCGTCGGCATCCCAGAAGTAGATGCCCTCGCCGCGCGTCATGGCGATGGGATTCACACTGGCCTGCGCGGACCAGGAGAAGATCGAGTGCCGCTTCGTGAGCTCGATCATCTCCGCGGCGGACATCGTTTCGGCGGGGGCGATGCTGGTCGTCATGGGCGCATCTTACGACGGAGGGTGGCCACGACGATGTGGATGTCGTCGTAGGAGATCGACTCGCCGACCAGGTCTTTGATGGGGCGGAGGCGCTCCAGACCGGCTTCCGCGGCGGCACGGCGGATGATCTCTTCCGTCTCTACGGACATGTACTGGCGGAGCGACGGCTCGTAGGTGCCGTCTTCGATGATCTCGCTGAGATCGCCGAGGACCGTGGAGCGGGCGCGCTCGGTCCGGGCCATCACGTCGTCGATGGTGCGCCCTTCCTGCAGGAGGCGCAGCGATTCCGCCTTCGCGGGCGTGAGCTTGGAGGTGCGGGCGCGCTCGCGGGGAGGACGGACGACCGTGACATCGCGGGAGAGGGAACGCGCGGCGCAGTGGGAGTCAACGAGTTGCAGCAGCTCGTGGCCGTCCTCGCGCAGCCGCACCTCGCCGATGCCCGAGACCGCGCCGAGGCCTGCCAGCGTGGAGGGGCGCACGGTGGCCAGCTCGCGCAATGTGCGATCGCCGAGGAGCACGAACGACGCAACATTGCGCGCCGCGGCGGCCTCACGGCGCCAGGTACGCAGCGCCTCGAACAGCTCGCGATCGACGCCGCTCCACTCCTCGGCACCATCCTCGATGTTCGACGCGTTCGCCCGCACCAGGCTGACCGTGCTCTCGCCGCGCAGGATCGGCCGCGCGGCGGGTCCGAGGCGCAGTACCGGTTTCAACTGGCCTTCGACGATCAGCGCGCCGCGGGCGATCAGCTGCGTGATCCAGCCGCGCAGCTCGTTGCTGTCATGGCCGGCCAGCAGCCCGAACGTGGAGAGCTGATCGTGCTGCCGGTCGCGGATGCGAGCGGTGCGCTCACCGCGCAGCACGCCCGCCACGTGCGCGGCGCCGAACGACTCCCCCACCCGCACCACGCAGGAGAGGATCTTCTGGGCGATGGTCGTCGAATCCGGCACCGTCTCCAGCTCGCCGAGGCAGAGATCGCACGCCCCGCAAGCCTCACTGGTCCAGCGTCCGCCGAAGTGCTCCACCAGCGCGCGGTGCCGGCAGACGCCGGACATGCAGAACCCGTTCATGGCCTGCAGCTGGCCGGTGGCGATGGCCAGCTGCTGCTCGTCGGTCATGCTCTGTTCGAAGATGCGCGTCCAGGTCATCGCGTCCGACCGGTCATAGAGCAGCACGCATTCCGACACCAGCCCATCGCGACCGGCGCGTCCCGCCTCCTGCTGGTAGTGCTCCACGGACTTTGGCAGCCCGGCATGGACGACGAAGCGGACGTTGGAGCGGTCGATGCCCATCCCGAAGGCCACCGTGGCCACAACAATGTCCACCTGTTCCGACGCGAACGCTTCCTGCGCCTCGCGCCGCGCCTCGGGGCTCATCCCGGCGTGATACGGGGTGACGCGGTGCCCGCGCGACAGCAGCGTGGTGGAGATCAGATCGACATCCTTGCGGCGGATGCAGTAGACGATGCC
>JAXDJK010000513.1:0-2681 GCA_034665665.1 Acidobacteriota bacterium | reverse complement strand
CGCATCAGCTGCATCATCCCGGTCTTCAACGGCGAGCGCTATCTGGCGGAGACGCTGGACAGCGTCTTCGCGCAGACGCACCCGCCCTTCGAGGTGATCGTGGCCGACGACGGCTCGACGGATCGCTCCGCGGAGATCGCCCGCACGTATTCGCAACCGGTGATCACCATTCACCAGCCGAATGCCGGCCACGCGGCCGCGCGCAACCTCGGCCTATCGATCGCCACCGGCGAGTACGTAGCGTTCGTCGACGCCGACGATCTGTGGCACCCCGAGAAGCTGACCCGCCAGCTCGCGCTCTTCGCCGCACGCCCGGAGCTGGGCGTGGTCTTCACGCATCTCCAGAACTTCTGGTCGCCCGATGCCGATCCGGCCGCGCGTCCGAATGAGGACGCCTTCCTCCCCGTGCCCGGCTACACCAGCGTGACCATGCTGGCCCGCCGCGCGCTCTTCACGCGGGTCGGCCTCCTCGACGTGACCCTGCAGCACGGCAACGACCGCGATTGGTTCTGCCGCGCCGCCGAACATGGCGTAGTGATGGAGATGATGCCGGACGTGCTGGTGCAGCGCCGCCTTCACGATTCCAACCGCAGCGCGTCCCTCGGCAACAACAGCCGCGCCGAGTACCTGCGCATCCTGAAGGCCTCGCTCGACCGCCGCCGGGCGGCTAGCGCTGACGTCGCGCAGTACCCCTTCCGCTCACGCGACGAATCGTGAACCTCGCCCGCCTCCTCCCGGACGCGCCGACGGCGGACCTGCTCGTGGCCATGCTGCGCGGCGGTCCGCCCGCGGTCGACGCCTGCCCCCGCGCGCTCCTCCCACTGCTCTACGACATGGTCCGCCGCAACGGCTTGCCGCTGGATCCGGAGACGGTCACGTATCTGCGCAGCGCGTATGTGACGGAGTCCCTGCGCAGCCGTGCGTACGCCGCCATCGTGGACGAGCTGGCAGCCCTACTCTCCGGCGCCCCGTTCCTGCTACTGAAAGGCGCCGCCGTCGGCCCGCTGTACTACGCCGATCCCGCGCTGCGGCACGCGCACGACATCGAGATCCTCGTGGGCACATCCTCTCGCGCCGCGCTTGCCGGCAGCCGCTTCCGGCCTGTTGGACGTCATTACGTGCACGCGTCCGGCCTGCCGCTACGCGTCTACACGCGGCTCTTCGTGCCGCGGTTTTCTTTCGACGAGCGCTCACTCTGGCAATCGGCCATCGCCATGCCGAACGGTCTGCGTACCGTGAGCGCCGCCGATGCCCTCGCGCTCACCCTCGTCCACGCCAGCCGCTCCGTCTCGCGGCTCTCCGGCCGCTGGGCCTGTGATGCGCACGCGATCGTCCGCCACGGTGATGTGGACTGGAGTCGCTTCCTGCACACCGTGACCACCACCGGCGCCGCGCTCGCCGTCACCGCGCAACTGCACTGGCTCCGCGATACGCTCGACCTGCCCGTGCCCACCGATGTGCTCGCGGCACTCGACACGCACCGCGCCGGCCCCATCGAGCGCTTCGTGATCGCCCGCGGCCTCGCCATTGCCGACTCCTCCCGTCCGAACCGCCTCTGGCGCCGCGTCCTCCGCTGACGTACAGTCGCCCACGCGTGTCGCCCATCACCCGCCGTCGAGGTCTCGCCGCGCTCTTCGCCATCGTCGCGGCGCTGCATCTCCTCCCCATCTGGCGCGTGCAGTACCTCCCCACCGTCGACGGTCCGTCCCACCTCTACAACGCCGTGGTGCTCCGCGAGCTCGCCGCCGGCACACCCGAATTCACCCGCGCCTTCTTCGTCGACCTCCGCCCTCATCCCAATTGGCTGACCCATCTCCTCCTGGCCGCCGCCCTCGGCGTAGCCCCGCTGGTCGTGGCGGAGAAGCTCGTGGTCAGCATGATCGTGCTGCTGTTCCTCGGCGGCTGCTGGCGCCTGGCCGGCGTCATCGAACCGGAGCGCCGCGTCTACGCGTTCCTGGTCATGCCGCTCGCCTATCACCTGCTCTTCCAGATGGGCTTCTACAACTACTCGCTGGCCGTGGCGCTGGTGCCATTCGTACTGGCCTCGTGGTGGGAGCGGCCGGGATGGCGCACCGCCCTGTGGCTGCTGCTCTGCTACGCGGCGCATGTACTGCCAGCGGCCGTGGCAGTGGTGTGCGTCGTGATCATCGGCGCCTCCCGGAAACAGTGGCGCGCCCTCATCGCGGTCGTGCCGGTCACC
Organism: Acidobacteriota bacterium; assembly: GCA_034665665.1. GTDB lineage: Bacteria > Acidobacteriota > Thermoanaerobaculia > Gp7-AA8 > Gp7-AA8 > DASWOB01. The sequence continues at coordinate 481 of JAXDJK010000513.1, read as the reverse complement.
GCGCTCCTGGCCTGGTTCTTCCTCCAGCCGAAGCCGCCCGGCGGCACGTGGATCTGGTCCGGCACCCTGCTCTGGAAGCCGCTGCTGCAGACGTTCCTGCTGCTCACGTTCGATCCGCGCCAGCTCACCCTCGGCACCGCCCTGGCCATCGTCCTCGGCACCCTGATCGTGCTGACGTTCTTCCGCGAGAAGATGTTCCGCGAGCGCGACGTGTTCCTCCTGCTCGCCCTCGCCACTACCGCCATGTACCTGATCGCGCCCATCAGCGCCGAAGAAGGCCTCCTGCTGAAGGCCCGCCTGCTGATCTTCCCCTACCTGGTGATCCTTCCCTGGCTGACCTCACGCCTCGGCCGCCTGCTGCTCCCGCTGGCCGTGGTGTTCGCGATCGTGGCCACCGCGAACGTGTTCTTCCTCCGCGATGCCTGGAAGCGCAACGACAAGGTCATGGCCCGCGCCATCCTCCCACTCCGCGACGCGGCCC
>JAXDJK010000512.1:0-6249 GCA_034665665.1 Acidobacteriota bacterium | reverse complement strand
GCGCGGATGGCGTGCTGATCGAGGTGCACCACAAGCCGGAAGAAGCGCTGTCCGACGGCCCGCAGGCCCTGCTGCCGGAGGCGTTCGAGGAGCTCGTGCGTCAGGTCGACGCGATCGCCCGTGTGCTCGGCCGGTCGCTCCAGCCGGCGCTCGCGGCGTCGTAGGCGACTCTCAGCACAAGCGCTGGACGCAGCTACCCGTGGCGTGTACGCACCCACCCGTAGCGTGTACGCACCCACCCGTAGCGTGTACGCACCCACCCGTGGCGTGTACGCCCCCCACCCGTGGCGTGTACGGGCACGGCCCGTGTAGGCTCCCATTCGGCGCGTGGACCGCTGTCACGCGACGATGCAGACCATGCGCAACAGCGCTTCGGCATGAGCCGCGTCGCCTTCGATGGTCGCGCGCGCGGTGGCTTGCGCCGCGGTGAGGCCTTTGGTGAAGAGGCGCCAGGCGGCGTCGCCCGGGAGCGTGATGGTCGTCGTGGCCGGTCCTTCTTCGGCGTACAGCGTCCACTCCGTGCCTTCGCGCACGAGGAGCCACGCGCCGGCCTCCGGGACGTGCAGGGCGATCGACGTCCCGGAAGGCGCGTCCACTTGGCGATACGCGAACGGGAGCGCTCTCACGAACGTGTCGATGATCGGGACGAAGTAGACCGGATCGTAGAGCGGCGCGCGGCCCACGGCATCGCGGATCTGCTGCTGGTGATGCCAGCGTTCCGTCAGCTCGCGGGCGATGTCGAACCACGCCGGCGATTGCTCGTCGCCGGCCCAGCTCACCGCCCACTGCGCCGGAGCATGCGGATCGAGCGTGCCGAGGAAGGTGGCCAGCTGGCCGCTGTACAGGGACAGCAGCTCCGTCAGGATGGCCGGGCTGAGCCGCCGGGCCACCGAGACCCACTCCGCGTTCGCGTTGTTGACGAAGCCGCCCAGCCCGTTGGCGAAGGCGTCGGGCGGCAACGGCGGCGCGTAGCCGTCCCGCTGGATCGACAGCCGGCGGAGCGCCGTGTCGAGCAGGTGCGCGGCCACGTCCTTCACCGTCCAGCTGCCCGCGGCCGTGGGCGCGTGCCACTCCTCGGGGGTCAGTCCCCGCAGCACGGAGAGCAGCTCGGCATCGAGCGGCGCGAACAGATGCGCGGTAAAGATCGGTGCAGGCACTCTCATTGATAGACTCCTCCTCAGATTATGCGCCGCACGAAAATCCTCGCCACCCTCGGTCCCGCCAGCAGCAGCGAGGAAGTCATCTACCGCCTCCTCACCACCGGCGTCGATTCGTTCCGCCTCAACTTCTCCCACGGCAAGCACGAAGACCACGCCCGCACCATCCACACGGTCCGCGAGATCGCCACGGAGCTGGGCCGCTACGTCCCGATCGTCGGCGACATCCAGGGCCCCAAGCTGCGGATCGGCGACGTGGAGGGCATCCAGTACCTCGAGAGCGGGCAGACCTTCATCATCTCGACCGAAACGCGCATCGGCGACCAGTTCGGTTGCTCGACGCCGTTCACGCCCCTCCCGCACGAGGTGCAGAGCGGCCAGCGCATCCTCATCAATGATGGTCTCGTGGAACTGGTGGTCACCTCGGTCGACGACACCACCGTTTCGACGCGGGTCATCCATGGCGGGCCGATCTCGTCGAAGAAGGGGATGAACTTCCCCGATTCCGAGCTGACCATCCCAGCCATCACGGCAAAGGACCGCGAGGACGTGAAGTTCGCCGTCGAGCAGCAGCTCGACTACATCGCCGCCTCGTTCGTCCGCCGCAAGAGCGACATCGTGGAACTGCGGGAGCTGCTGCAGTCACACGGCGGCGGCGAGATCAACGTGATCGCCAAGCTGGAGAAGCCGCAGGCCATCACGAACCTCGACGAGATCCTGGAAGTGAGCGACGGGGTCATGGTCGCGCGCGGCGACCTGGGCGTGGAGCTGCCGCCCGAAGAAGTGCCGATCATGCAGAAGAAGATCCTGGCGCGGGCCAGCCGGTGGGGGAGGTTCGCCATCACGGCCACGCAGATGCTGGAGTCGATGACCACAAATTCGCGCCCCACGCGTGCCGAGGCCTCGGACGTGGCGAACGCCATCTTCGACGGCAGCGACGCGGTGATGCTCTCCGCGGAGACGGCTTCGGGCAAGTACCCGGTCGAGGCCGTGCACATGATGGCCCGCATCGTTTTCGCCGCCGAGGCCAACCGGCAGCACATGAACCAGTGGGATCGCGAGCCGTTCCGGAAGCTCTCCGAGGTGGACGAATTCACCGACGCACTGGCCGGCGCCGCCAACTACGCCGCCGAGCAGCTCGACGCGAAGTACATCGTGGTCTTCACCCAGACCGGCTTCGCGGCCCGGCTGATGTCGAAGTTCCGCCCGAAGGTGCCGATCATCGCGTTGACGCCGTCGAGCTGGGTGGCCCGGCGGATGAACCTGCTCTGGGGCGTCCAACCGTTCGTGCTCCGGGAAGCCGGCGAGTTTCACGAACAGATCGTCGACCGCGTGGACGACTACCTCCTGGCCAAGGACATCGTCCGCCCGGGCGACCGCCTGGTCATCCTGATGGGGTCGCCTCTGTACCAGCGGGCCAAGACGAACCTGCTGCGCGTGCACCGGGTGCAGGGGCTGTGAATGGGTAGGCAGCAGGCAGTTGGCAGTAGGCAGGGGATGGGGCACCGCGGCTCATCCCCTGCCTACTGCCTACTGCGAACTGCCTACTGCCTTGGTCCCGTGGTTGCACGTTCCTGTGACGCCCCTAGGATCGGATGGGGGAACGGCTGTAACATTGATGTTGTCTTCTAGTAGTGGGCTTCGGGAAGGGAGCGGGAGAGAGCGGCGTTTCCCTAGGTCCAGGTATGACCGTGGGCCGAGAGGCCCCGAGCGACACACGAGGAGGTTATGCGCCGGTTCCGAGCTATCGCTGTTGCCGCATTGTTCGCCGTCATCGCTGTCCCCGCGCAATCCGATACTCCTCTTCCCACGTTCCTGCAGGTCCTCGGCAATGTCACCAATGCCGCGCGGCCCGTGGGCAACGCCCTGGTCATCGCCCTCAACACGCAGAGCTTCGACGCCATCCAGACCTATAGCAGCATCGATGGCACCTTCTCCCTGCCGAAGCTGCGGGCCGGCGTCTACAAGATCATCGCCGTGAAGCAGGGCTTCATCCCGGCCATCACCACCATCGCCCCGACCCGGCCCAGCCACCGCGTGGCCCTGAAGCTCGAGAACGAGAAGCAGGCCCGCGGCCGCGACCGCAACCAGGAGCTGTGGGAGCTCCGCGGCTCGCTGCCCCCCGACGTGCTCCGCGAGCTGGATGCCATGATGGCCCCCGCGGAAGTGGTGACCTACGAGCTGCCGCGCTTCCGCGGCGAGATGGTCTCGATGACTGGCATGACCGCCGAACCGGCCAACCCCGCCTATGCGCAGACTGCCGTCGGCGTGCAGGGACGGATCGGCGACACCTGGCAGGTCGGCATCCGCGGGAATCTGCAGCGCTTCGAGGATCCGACCGACGAAGTGCGCTTCGGCAAGCCGATCGCCGAGTCGAGCGTGATGTCGATGGAGCTGCGCTCCTCGCCGACCGAGTCGGTGCGGGTGGCCTCCACCAAGAGCTCCTGGCTCTACACCGAATCCGATACGCCCGGCGAGCGCCAGGCGGACGTCCGCGCGCATAACGTGGAGTGGCAGCACGGCGACTCACGCGTGCAGGTGCGCTACTTCGAGCAGGACAATCTCTTCCAGTCGTCGCCGGCCGGATCCAATCTGCTGGAGATCGCCGGCAATACGCCGGTGCTCCAGACGCGCCGCAACGATCTCGGAATTTCCCTGCGCGTACGGCAGGAGAGCGTTGGCACCACCGAGGACCCGCTGCGCACCGCCGACCTCTCGGCCAACGGGACCATGCTGCTCGTGCCCTCGCTGATGCTGCACTACGGCGTGGCCAGCCGGCTGCGCGTGGACGGGCAGGAGTGGGCCCCGCGCACCGGTGCCGAGTGGAAGGTCACGGATCGGACGTCGCTGATCGTCTCCGGGTTGTACAAGGTCGCGGACCGCAATCAGGGCGGGCTGCTCACGCCGCCGAGCATCGTCTTCTGGTCCGAGGACAGCTCGGTCCTGCCGCGGTACTCCTACTCCTTCGGCGTCGTGTCGGGCAAAGAGGGGAAGAACCGCCTCACCGCCATCGCCACCGTCACGGCCATCGACTCGCCGCAGCGGCTGGTCTTCACCGACGGCTACGATCACTTCTGGGACGGCCTGTACGTGGAGTCGGGCGACGTGCGCCGCGACGTCCGCGTGGCCTACCGCCGCGAGATCGGCAACCTCTTCGCCTTCGACATCGCCACCACGGCCGGTACGGCCACGAGCGAGGATGCCTCGCTGACCGGTCGCAAGAAGGTCTATGTCACGGGCGACCTGCTGTCGACCTTCCGGCCGACGCGCACGACGCTGGCCATCTCCTATCGGGACATTCAGCAACCGCGCGAAGACGGCGGCGCCGACTACCGCACCGAACGGGTGAACCTGCAGATGGCGCAGTCGCTGTATCTGCCGGTCGACATCAAGGTTCTATTGGGGGTCGAGCTCGCCCGCGCGGAGAACTCCCCCTTCCTCCTCGACACGCTCACGCTCGAGGAAACGTCGAAGAAGTACATCGGCGGCCTGGCCCTCAACTTCTAATCTGTCCGAAGCCTTGCGCGATGCAGCACGCGTCGCGCAAGGCCAACTCACCACGACCGGAGGTGCTATCCTTTCAGTAGCTTCTGCGTCCAACGGTCGTGCGCGTCGCGTCGATACCACGTGGTCTCGCTCCGTCGAGGATCCTGGGCATCCTCGGGCGGGAAATGTTCGCTCCGATGACGGCGGTACACGTCCCGGGACGGGTGGTCTGGTGCAATTTCGAGCTGGCCCGCGGCTTCGGATTCGCCGTCCCTTCCTGGTCTCGCATGACCGGGGAACTGCACGCGCAGCTCATCGCCGCGCTTTCGTATCGTCTGCCGCGCCCTGGTGAGGAGCTGAACGGTCCGACGATCACGCTCTACGCCGATCAATATGGCGGCGACGGCATCGCGCCGTACCTCGGCTCGGCGCGGGCGGGCTTCCTCCCGTACGGCGACATCCTGCTCAAGGGCATCGGCCTCACGCCGCTCTTCCAGCGGCACAACCAGGACGACTTCCCGCATTCGCACGGCGGCTGCAACATGAACGAAGCGATCGCCGAGGCAATGCACGGGGAGATCAGCCGCAACCTGTTCAGCCGCGAGCCGGCGCGCATCCTGGCCATCATCGATCACGGCGAGGACACCGTGTACCCCGATGGCACACGGCTGGCGCGCTGCATCCTCGCGCGGGCCGGGCTGCAGCTTCGCCCGGCGCACATGCTGGCGCGCGACGCCCGGCGCAACGGCCGCTGCCGGGAGCTTTTCCTGCGCATGGCGGGGGAGAGCGGGCAACTGGTCCAGCGCGACGGCGCGCCCGACGTCCGCGCCACGATGCTGCGGGTCATCGACGACCACGCCTCGGCGGCCGCGGAGCAGGTGCGCTGGCGCATCACCCACGGCTGCATCAGCACCTCCAACATGCTCACCAGCGGCGGCATGCTCGACGTGGTCGTCCAGTGCGCGCATCCGCGCATCGCCGACATCGTGCCGGAGCGGAAAGATCCGGAGCGGGTCTATTTCCGTGACTATCTCGACCGGGTCAAGCAGATGGGCAAGATCTACCGCGCCCTGCGCAAGGCCGATCCGCAACTCGGCGCGATCGACGAGTACCGGGCCATGGGCAAGGCCTATCGGCATCATCTGGACGCCACGCTCCTGCGCGCGGCCGGCCTCAAGCCCGCGGCCGCGGAAGCGTTGCGGAACGTGCGGCCGGAGCTGGTCCGCCGCTTCACCGATGTGCTGGTCCGCATGGCCGCGCTGCGCAACCCGGGCAGCTTCCGCCGCAGCCGGGCCAAGGTCGAGCAGCACGCGGTGGTGGACATCCTCCGCCTCCTGCGCAACCTGCCTGCGCCGTTCTTCGCCGATCCGGCGGGCGATCATCGGCGGCGCATCCGCGCGGAGCTGCGGCCGATCTACCGCGGCAACCCGCACCACATCCGCCGCAAACGGATCGTGCTGCAGCGGCTGATCGCCGAACTCGCCGAGGCGTATCGCGCACTGATGGCCGAGGCCTGCATCGACGGCTGCTACGACAGCGCCGCGGACCTGCAGCGCTCCGTCATCGCCCGGGCTCGTTTCGAGAACGCGCCTCTCGCCCGCCTCTA
>JAXDJK010000511.1:0-3629 GCA_034665665.1 Acidobacteriota bacterium | reverse complement strand
CGACCCCTGCCGGGGTCGGAAACGGGTGGGCGCGGAGCATACCGGTGGTGCGTCTTCGCGCACCACCGGCTACCGTACGAGCCCCCTCCGGGGGCTTCAAAACGCCTATGCGACGCCGTTTCCGGGTGCGCGCCACACCGAGAATCAGGAATGTTGCTTTCGCGCGTGACGCGTGGTGCTCCGGCGCCCGGAGGGGGCCCGAACGGTATGGTCGATACGAGAGCCGTACGGAGCGCGGACGTCCCGTCCGCAGGGCCCACAGGCGTCTCGCCTGTGCGCGCCGAGATGGCGCGATTTGCGCGACCCCTGCCGGGGTCGGAAATCGGGTGTGCCGGCACGATTTCCGGTGGTGCGTCTTCGCGCACCACCGGCTACCGTACGAGCCCCCTCCGGGGGCTTTCAAAACGCCTATGCGACGCCGTTTCCGGGCGCGCGCCACACCGGGAATCAGGAATGTTGCTTCGCGCGTGACGCGTGGTGCTCCGGCCCCCGGAGGGGGCCCGAACGGTAGCCGGTGGTGCGGCGAAGCGCGCACCACCGGATCCGGCGTGTCGCCATCAATCGACCCCGGCAGGGGTCGCGTAGATCGTGGCCCCTGCGCTCGAATCAGCTCTCCAGGGGGTAGATGGTCAATATGTTTACAACTCCGTCCGGGAGGCTTTTTCGTGAGGAATGGCTGCGCTCGGCGTCGGGTGCACAGCTGGCTGGGCAGTACGTGGATGTGCTTACTGGTCTATCACTTACGAGAAGTATGCACGACTTTGCGGCGGCCCAAAGCGGTACCGGATTTGTAATCAATCACAAATTATTGAAGGAATCGGAGGCCTTCGGTTGCTGTTTTCGACCACCTAACGAGTGCGATTAATTGTTGACAAAATGCGTCGAGATTTTATGATCGTAAGCCTACGCCGAGGTGGTCTGTGTTGGGTGAGGAGTCGGTAGATGGCTTTTGAAAAGTGGGAGCCGCAGCCTGAGTTTGAACGCTTCCCCGCTTCGGCGACCATCGTCCAGTCGCGATTGATCCGTCTGCCATCTCCCGTGGCGAACATGCTGCGCCTCCGCGGCAAGACCAGCGCGAACCTGTACTACGACAAGAAACGGAAGCTGATCGGGATCAAGCCGCTCGACAAAAAGGAAGAAGGGGCGGCCAAGATCCGGCAGTCCGACAAGTCGACCTCGCTCCACGTCCCGAGCTTCTTCCGCTTCTACGACATCGAGGTGCCGGGCATCAAACGCTTCCACTGCTGGTACGACGAGAAGGAGCGGATGGCCATGATCGACATCTCCCGGCCGTCGCCGCGGGGACGGCCGGCAGGAACGTAGGGCGATTCGGTTCCTCGGGTTCCTCGGTGTTCCTCGGCGAACATGGATCAGCCGAGGAACTCCGAGGAACTCCGAGGAACTCCGAGGAACTGGTTCAACGCAAAAAGGGCGGCCCTTGCGGGCCGCCCTTTCGCGTTTCGGTGACGCTTGGATCAGTGCGAGGAGGCGCGGCCCTTGCGGGGGCGCTGGAAGACCTTCGGGATCTGCTGCGCCGCTTCGCTGGTGATGCGGAACGGATCGCCCGGAAGCGACGACGCGGACGGGAACATGGCGCCATTGTTCGCGAAGATCTGCGTGATCGAGGCGAGCGGGATCTCGGTGCCGTAGCCCTGGTTGATGGCCTTGATGTACTGATTGGCGAAGAGGATGTAGCCGAGGTCCGTGAGGTGCACGCCGTCGAGGCCGAAGAAGCCGCCCGAGACGAACGCGTTGGTCAGACGGATCGGGCCGACCTGCAGGCCGCCGGCGCCGGTGGTGGGGCTGACGACGACGCTGTCGAAGAGGCTCTTGATGTCTGCCACCGGGATGCCCTTCGCCGACGCGGCGGTGGTGATCACGGTGTTGTACTCATTGGCGCGGGCCACGATGGCCGCCACTTCGGTGGGCGTGAGCACGTCCGCATCCGACAGCGGCTTGCCGACGTCCGGCAGCGCGTTGAACGGCGGGACCTGCGCGAGCGCGCCCGGGATGCCGTAGCCAGTGCGGAGCTTGGCGGCGGCGGAGAGGAGCACGAAGCTGCCGGCCGGGAGCTGGCCGAATCCGAGCCCGCCGCCGAGGTCGGCCACGAGGTAGATCGGCTTACCGTCCGGACCGAGCACCGGCTGGCGCGTGGCCGGGTTGACGATGAACGGCGGCACGGTGTTGACCAGCGGCACCGCGAACGGCGAGTTCGGCAGGTTGCCGACCACGATGCCGGCATTCGGCGCGTTCGTGGCGATCGCGTTCAGCATCGTCTCGTACGAGGTCTTGAACTGGGCCACGGGGGTGAGATTGTTCGGCGTGCCGCCGGCGACGGCCGAGAGCAGATCGTTGCCGCCGATCCAGATGGCCACGAAGGTCGGGTGCTGCGCGAGCGCCTGCTCGACCTGCGTGCCGAGGCCGCGCAGGATGAACGCGGCCGCGGAGGTCTGCGACTCGTTGCCCTTGATGGTGAGGACGTCGGTGACGTTCGCACCCGGGACGGAGAGATTGTTGTACGGACGGGCGAAGTTGAGCATCACCGGCGAGCCTTGGCCCGGCAGCTTGATGATCGTGCCGGAGAGGTCCTGCAGCTGCAGGAGCGACGGGATGCCGGGCGACGAGACGGTCGGCTGCGCGAAGCAGTTCGAGGTCGCGGTGTCGGTCGGCTGGCAGATGCGGTAGCCCACCTGGCGGGCCAGCACGGCGGGCCAGGAGAAGTTCTGATGCTCGGCGACGATGCCGCCGTTCTCGTAGCCGGCGCCGTAGCTGTCGCCGATGGCGACGAGGCGCGTGAAGTCCGCCGAGCCGGGCGCGGCGAACGACGGCAGAGCAGCGAGCGTTGTGACGAGGACTGCTGCTGCAATCTTTGCGATGTTCTTCATGAGGTCTCCTTCGTGGTCTAGAAGCGGTAACCGGCGTTGACGCTCCACAGCAGCGCGTCGGTCTTGTACGTGCCGTTGAATCCTTCAGCGTTCAGTCCGTTGGTGCTGCGGTCCTTGAAGTGCAGGACCATGAGCGAGCCGTCGATGACGAACGGTCCGGCGTGCCAGCCGGCGCCCATGGTGGCGCCGATGCGATCGGCATCCGGCAGCAGCGGGCTGACGGCTTCGGTCGGCTGCGGGTTCTGGTCATAGACCGCGCCGAGGCGAACGTCCCAGTTCGGAGTGGCTTCGATGTTCGTGCCGAGGCGGAAGGACGAGGAGTCTTCCCAGTTCTGCGGACGGGTGAAGCCGGCGGCGGGGGTGGTCTCGAAGTTGACGGTCAGCGCTTCGAATTGGCTCCAGGTCATGCGCACGACGTCGAACTCGATGTCCCAACGGTCGTTCGGGCTGAAGGCGATACCGGCGGAGGCGATGGCGGGGAAGGGGAAGGTGGTGTTGATGGCCTGGTTCGGCGGGAGCTGCGTACGGACGAAGGCATCGAACTGCGCGTTGCCGGTCGAGATCGGGCTGACCTCGGCATCGCCTTCGAGCTCGATGTCCATGTCCGAGCGGTAGGCCGCGCCGATGCGCAGCCGGGGCGTCGGCTTGAACAGCACGCCGAGGTTCCAGCCGATGTCGTCTCCGTAATCGGAGACCAGGCGGATGTTCGCCACGTCGACGAAACGGCCGCTGAACGGGCTGAGG
>JAXDJK010000510.1:0-4573 GCA_034665665.1 Acidobacteriota bacterium | reverse complement strand
CCGTCTACACGAACCGCTCCCGCACCCGCGCCGCGACCTTCTCCGGCGTGAAGCCGAGCTCCTCCGCGATCCGCTCGTAGGGGGCGGATGCGCCGAAGCGATCGATGCCGATCACGAGCGCGTCGCGGTTCACGTACTTGGCCCACGTATCGGAACGGCCGGCTTCGATACAGACCACGCGGCTGCGGTCGCCGAGGACCTCGTTCTGGTACTCCGCGGGCTGCTCGTCGAAGAGATCGAGCGACGGCGCGGAGACCACGCGCACGGATGTTCCCTGCTCGCGCAGCAGCACCGCCGCTTTGATCGCCAGCGGCACTTCCGAGCCGGTGGCGATGAGCGTGATGTCGCCGTCGCCGTGACCATCCAGCACGTACGCGCCGCGGAGGATCCGCTGCGCATCGAAATCGACGGGACGTGCAATCGGGTCGAGCTTCTGGCGTGTCAGCACGATCAGCGTCGGCCCGCTGCGGCTCGTGACCGCGTGCGCCCACGCCATCGCCACCTCCGCGCCATCCGCGGGACGGAACAGCGTCAGGTCGGGGATCAGGCGCAGCGACGCGAGCTGCTCGACCGGCTGATGCGTCGGACCGTCCTCGCCGAGGAACACCGAATCGTGCGTGTAGACGAAGATCGACGGAAGCTTCATCAGCGCCGCCAGCCGCACCGCCGGCCGCATGTAATCGGAGAAGATCAGGAACGTCGCACCGTAACAGCGCCACGCGCCGTACAGCGTCATCCCGTTCACGATCGCGCCCATGGCGTGCTCGCGAATGCCGAAGTGCAGGTTGCGGCCGCGGAAGACCTCCGTCGCCGGCGCATGCTTCTCCTCGCCCGCCGGACGCTCCACGCTCGTCGCGTCCTTGATGAGCGTGTTCGTCGACGGCGCGAGATCCGCCGAGCCGCCCACCACGAACGGCGCGAGCTCCGCCAGCTTCTGGATCACCTGCCCCGACAGCGCGCGCGTGGCGATCGCTTTGTCACTCTTTGCCGCTTCCAGCAGCGAAGTCTCGAAACCCTCCGGCAGCGAATGCGACCAGTAGACGTCCCACGCCTCCGCCAGCTCCGGATGGCGCACCCGCCAGGCCGCCAGCTCCTTCTCCCACAGCGGCCGGCTGCGGGACAGCTTGCGGGTCTTGCGGGTGAACTCCGCCTGCACTTCCGGCGGCACGAGGAAGGTCGGCTCTTCCGGCCAGCCGAGGGCCGCCTTCGTGGCCTTCACTTCCTCGGCACCGAGGGGCTCACCATGGGCGCGGGAGGTGCCGTGGTACTTCGGGCTGCCCCAGCCGATGATGGTCTTGCAGATGATCATCGACGGCTGCTCGGTGTTGCGCTGCGCGCGCTTGATGGCCTTGCGGATCGCCGCGCGGTCGTGGCCGTCGATCTTCTGAACGTGCCAGCCTACGGCCTCGAAACGCTTCTTCACATCGTCGGAGTACGCCAGCCGCGTCTCCCCTTCGATGGAGATGTTGTTGTCGTCGTAGAGATAAATGAGATTGCCCAGGCCGAGGTGCCCGGCGATGGACGCGGCCTCCTGGCTGATGCCTTCCATCAGGTCGCCGTCGGAGCAGATCGTGTAGATGTAGTGCTCGACCGGTTTGAAGGGGTCTTCATTGTTGAAGCGCGCCGCCAGCATCTTCTCGCCGAGGGCCATGCCCACGCCGTGCGCGAACCCCTGCCCCAGCGGGCCGGTGGTCACTTCGATGCCGGAGGCGTGGCCGTACTCCGGATGGCCGGCGGTGCGGGAGCCCCACTGCCGGAAGTTCTTCAGCTCGTCCAGGGTCATGTCCGGATAGCCGGTCAGGTGGAGGAGCGAGTAGAGGAGCATGGAGGCATGCCCGGCCGAGAGGATGAACCGGTCGCGGTTCTTCCAGTGCGGGTCGAGCGGGTCGTGGCGGAGGAACTCCGTCCAGATGACGAAGGCCATGTCGGCCATGCCCATGGGGGTACCGGGGTGTCCGGACTTGGCTTTTTCGACCGCGTCGACGGCGAGGAAGCGGATGGTGTTGACGCACTGCTCTTCGAGCTTGTCCTTCTTGCCGATCTTCGGCTCGTTGCTCGCTTCCGCCACCGAAATGGCCGCCGCGCCTTCGGCCGCCGCTGTCTGCTCTGCCATGACACCTCCAAAAGAGGAAGCGGATTATACTCGTCGCTCTACCAACAACTTAGAGTGTCGAGAGGCTCATGACCGACGAGAGCGTCACGGTGAAAGGCTCCCCCGTACGGAGCCTCCAGAAGTTCATCGAGACCGACCTCAGCGCGGTGCAACAGCAGGCCGTCTACGACCGCCTCCCCAGCGAATACGCCACCCGCTTCCGCACCCCCATCCTGGCCACGGAGACGGTGCCGGTGCACATGCTCAACCGCTTCACCGAGGAAGCGGCGCGCGCGAAAGGCGAGCCGGTCGAAACCTTCGCCCGCCGCGCCGGCCACGAAGCCGCCAGTGAAGCGATCCGCGGCATCTACCGTTTCTTCGCCCTGGTCATGACCCCGCCCGCCCTGCTCTCGAAAGCCGGCCAGATGTGGAGCAGCCTCTATAACCGCGGCGAGCTCCGCGTCATCGCCCAAACCGACAAAAGCGCCCACCTCCGCCTCGTGAACTTCCCCTCCGAGATCGCCGGCTGCTGCCGCCTCACCGGCTGGATCGAGCGCCTGGCCGAGATGACCGGCGTGAAGGACGTGAAAGTCGAGCAGGTGGAATGCTTTGCCAAAGGCGCCGTCCACTGCGAGTGGCAAGTGCGCTGGAGCTGACGCGCCGGGCGCCATCGATATCCTCGGGCTCAACATCGATGATGAGGGTGGCCATCATCGATGTCCGCGGTTTCATCATCGATGACGGGGTGGTCATCATCGGATGTCCTCGGCTCCATCATTGATGGTGGGGACGGCCATCATCGATGATGAAGGTGGTCATCATCGAGATCCTCGGTTTCCTCATCGATGTAGGGGTGGGTTTCATCGGATGTCCTCATTTTCCACAGCGATGTGGGCCTGCGGTGGCTGTGACGTCGCCCCGGTGTAGTGCACGCCTCCGGCGCGCACTACGGTGTACCGGTCGGTCGCTTCTTGCTCGAAACACTGCGGCTGGTTGTCACCGCCACCGGCACGACCGTGCGCGAATAGCTGGCCGTGAGGCCGTCTCCGATGCAGCTGGCCGTCGATGCGGGAGAAGCCGGTCCGAAGGTCCCGGATCTCGCGTGACGAATCCTCCCGCAGCCGCCGCAGCAAGTCCGCCAGCGTGTCGTCCCCGACGTCCCTCCGCATCCGCCGCCGTCCCGGCCCCCGCTACGACCCGCGAAGCCAGCGGCCCCGCCACCTCTTCGAGAATCCGCCCCAACGCCCCATCCGCCTCAGCGTCCGGCGCCGCATCGAGGAACGCGCGCAACAGCCCGCCGGCAGAATCTATCGGCGGTTCGACGCTAGCCTGAACGTGGCGATGAGGATGTTCCCGTTCTGCCACACGTTAGCGGTGCGCGAGGGCCACAGCCGTTGTCGGGTCAGGGCCGCGGCCACTCGAAGTCCGCAGTTGCCGCCATCTCGCGCTGCAACTGATCCTCGAAGTCCTCCGTCGGAAGTGTCACGTAGCGGATGCTAACGTTCTTCACTTCCGAGTACTTCAAGTACAGATATTCGGCATCGATGAAAAAAGAGTCGGGACGTCCGCCGGCTCCGTTTTCCCTGGCCGGGTCGATGGGCCGCCGCATGGCACCGGTCAGGACCAGCAGATCCAGCTCTCCCACCTTGTCGAAATAGAACGCGTCGAGGACGCCTACATACAGAAACGAGCCGGCATCGATATCGGCAACGCACGCCAGCGAGATGAAGTCGAAGCTCTGGACCTTGACGTTGCTCTCCGGGAAGCTGGCCAACTCGCCACGGAGGAGGTAATGCCACTGGTGGTTGAAGCGCAGGAACCGGAACTTGCGATCCCAGTGGAGACCTCGCACGGTGCGATGCGCGAGCAAACCAACACCGGCACTCACCGAATAAAGACCGGCAAAGTAGAAGAACATCCGAGCGGGGTGTCCGGTGAGTGCGTCCAGCGTTCGCGGCAGAAGCTCCCCATCCTTGCCGTACTGACCGAGGAGGATGGCCGCCACGGCGCCGAGGTCGATCGCGTACCAGTGGCTCACCAGCCACCCGTAGGCTCCATGAAGCGCGCTGGCGAGGAGCAGGCTGTAGACCACTTCTTCCGCCACAGGCGCGAGCTGGCGAGGGCGACTCCAGAAGAAGCCGTTACGATAGGCATTTTTGAGGATGATGCCGGGCAGGACGAGCGCGATGATCGCCAGGGCCTGGAACGCGAAGTTCACGCCTTGGGCTTGCCGTCTTTATTGATGGCGCGAGAGGGTTTGATCGCCATCGCCGCTTGATCGTCCTCACGCAACTTTTGGAAGGTATATGCCTTCAACTCCTCCGCAGTCGGCGGAGGATTGAGGTAAAGCTGTAGGAGTCGCCGCCGGCCCTGCGACGTGGCCAGGTACTTCCGAGCCCGCTCGCTCGTATACGCTTTTACGTACGTCATCACGACGCCTCCATCAACAAGTCTAGCACCGGCGCTCATTTCGCCCCCGAT
>JAXDJK010000509.1:0-2630 GCA_034665665.1 Acidobacteriota bacterium | reverse complement strand
GAGCGCGCGCAGCTCGATGCCACGCTCCGGCTGATCGCCGCGGGCGGGCCGTTCCCGTACCGGCAGGACGGGACGGTCTTCGGCAATCGCGAGGATCTGCTGCCGTCGCAGCCGCGCGGCTACTACCACGAATACACGGTGCCGACTCCTGGCGCGTCGAACCGCGGGGCGCGGCGCGTCATCCGCGGCAACAACGGTGAGCTGTACTACACGAATGACCATTACCGGACCTTCATCCGGCTCGATGAATGACTATCATGTCGCGCATGCGTCCGTCTGAGACCGATTACTCCAAGCCTTTCGCCCGCTACGTCGCGCTGGTGCCCGACGACGACATCCTCAGCACGATCGAGCAGCAGTCCTCGGAGACCCAGCGGCTGATGTCCGCACTCGACGACACCAGGGCCGCGCACCGCTACGAGCCGGGCAAATGGAGCGTCAAGGAAGTGGTCGGCCACATCATCGACGCCGAGCGCATCTTCGGCTACCGCGCCCTGGCCATCTCCCGCGGCGACACCACGGCGCTGCCGGGATTCGACGAGAACGACTACGTCGCCAACGCGAACTTCGACCACTGGCGCATCGGCGACCTGGCCGAGATGTACGCCGTGGCCCGCCGCTCCACCATCATCTTCTTCCGCAACCTCGCCCCCGAAGCATGGGACCGCCGCGGCACCGCCAGCGAGAACCCCATCACGGTGAACGCCCTGGCCTACGTCATCGCCGGCCACGAGCGCCACCACCTGAAGATCCTCCACGAACGCTACAAGCTGTAGAAGCGGTGATCCGCACGTGGGCGCTTGGTGACCGGGGGACGGCCTCATGGCCGTTCCCCCGGTGCGCTCCCTAGAACGGAACGTCTTCGTCGTCCTCGGCGAAGTCGTTGGATGGCGCGCTGCGGCCGCCGCCCGCGCTGTCGGTATTGCTGGGGCGCGACTGGCTGTAGCCGCCGCCGTAACCGCCGCCGCCGCTGCCGGCTTCATCGCGCCGGTCGAGCATCTGCATCGTGTTGGCGATGATCTCAGTGCGGTACTTCTTCTGGCCCGACTCCTTGTCGTCCCAGCTGTCCGTACGGATCGAGCCCTCGATGTAGACCAGCTTCCCCTTCTTCAGGTACTGCCCGCAGATCTCGGCCAGCTTGCCCCAGGCGACGATGTTGTGCCACTCGGTGCGCTCCTGCTTCTCGCCGCTCCGGTCGGTGAACTTCTCGTCCGTGGCGATCGTGAACTTCGCGACCGAGGTGCCGCTCGGGACCGAGCGGATCTCCGGATCCTTCCCCAGGCGCCCGACCAGAATGACTTTGTTGACACTTGCCATGGTGTGACTCTCCTTCCGCTGTTGCGGATGGGCAATTTTAATCACACCCGCGCGCCGGACGGACCTTTTCTACGATCAGTAGAATGCCCCCCGCATGAAGTGCGTCATCCAGCGTGTCAAACGCGCCTCCGTCACCGTCGGCGACGACCTCGTTTCCTCCATCGAGGCCGGAATGCTCGTCCTGGCCGCCGTCGAAAAGGGCGATCCGGAGAGCCTGATGGCCGAGGCCGCGAAAAAGATCCGCGAGCTGCGCATCTTCAGCGACGACGCCGGCCGCATGAACCGCGACGTCACCGAAGCCGGCGGCGCCATCCTGGCCGTCTCCCAGTTCACCCTGGCCGCCTCCATCGCCAGCGGCCGCCGCCCCAGCTTCACCAACGCCGAGGAGCCCGAGCGCGCGAAGGCGCTCTTCGAGCTTTTCGTCCGCGAGCTCGGCAAGACCGGCATCCGCGTCGAGACCGGCCGCTTCCGCGAAATGATGCTGGTCTCGCTGGAGAACGACGGCCCGGTCACGTTCGTGTGGCCGTGAGCGTGACGCAGGCGTCGCGACCGTAAACAACGTGTTTCCTTCGGGTGACGGTGCGATCCGCATCACATTGCAGGTGGTGCCGTGCCGCGATGCTGCGCGCAGTAGCTAAGGCAATCCATAAGGAGGCTTCACAATGTCCCGTTTGCGGTATTTGTTGCTGGTGGCAGCAGTCGTTTTTCCGATCATGGCGGCGGCGCAGCAGCCGTCGAATGACGTCGGGGTATGGGTCTCGACGTCGCAGTTCGATAAGACCAGCGAGACGGATCCGGACCTCGGCGGCGAGGTCTCGATCGAGTTCGATGAGAACATCGGCTATGGCGTGACGTTCTCGCACTATTGGGGCAACGCGCTGGCGGTGGAGTTTGGCGCGCAGAAGCTCGGCGGCGACCTCAACCTGTCGGTCGAAGGCCCTGGCGCTGAATTTACGGCCAAGGTCGGTGAGCTCGACCTCCAGGCCTACAGCGCGACGCTGCAGTGGCACTTCGCCCGCGGCAGCCGCGTCAGCCCGTACATCGGCGGCGGCGCAGCCTTCGTGACGGCGGACTTTGATGCCGAGCCGCTCGAGGATGAGCCGGCGGAGCAGGTCGACCTCGACAATGAGACCACCTGGCTGGCCAACGCGGGCGTCAACATCGCGCTGACGCCGAGCCTCTCTCTTGGCATCGACGGCAAGTACATCGCCTACGAGCCGAAAGGTGAGGGCGACACGGACGACGATCGTCTCGATGTGAACCCGCTGGTCCTCTCGGCGGGGCTGCGGTTCCGGTTCTAATCCCGGAGTTCC
>JAXDJK010000508.1:0-2833 GCA_034665665.1 Acidobacteriota bacterium | reverse complement strand
CGATGCGGAACGGCTCTTTCATCGTGTAGGACTGCTTGCGTACCGTATCCGTGACCTTGATGGTGAAGGTGTAGTCGCCGGGCTTGAAGTCGGACAGGGGGATGGCGCTGCCGATGCCGTAATGATGGGGGACGCCCTTCATCTCCGGCGTGTCCATTTCCCGCGGCGGGGCGGCCATGCGCACCTTCTTGCCGCCGTCGGTCTCCGTCCCCTCCAGTTCCAGCTTGACCTGGAGCTTCGGCACGCCCGCCTCGGTGAGGCCGGGATTGCGCAGTTCGATGAAGTACCAGAGGTCGTCGGAGGAAGCGAAGGCGCGGTCGCCTTTCGGGACGACTTTCACGCCGCCGAAGGCGTACGGCTCGGTGTCCATCTGGGCCGTGGCCAGGGGATAGAGGTTGTTGGAAAGGATGAGCGCGGACGTCGCGGGTGCGTCTTTGTCGAGCGCGCCGGTGAGCTCCATCGGCGTGCCGGCGAGCGCCAGGGTCTTGCCGCCATCGGCCAGGCCGAAGACACCGCGATACGTGCCGGCCGGCAGAACCGGGAGCGTGTGCTCGGCGATGAAGTCGTCCTTGCTGGCCAGGAACTTCGCCGGCTCCTCGAAGGCCGCGACGGCCTTGCCGGTTGCATCTTCGACGACACCGAAGAACGTCAGCGCACGGCTGGTGTCGATGCCGGAGGTTTTCGGGATGTACAGCGAGACCGGGAGGAACGTCGTGCCGCCCCCGGTGATGAACTCGCCGGCGGTGGCGAAGACCGCGGCAGGGCTTTTCGCGTCCTTCCGGAACGCGCTGACGGCGTCACGGAACGAAGCGGTCTGCAGATCGGTGAGGGGTGCGGCCGGCGCCGCCGGAACAACGGCTGCCGCGGGCGCGGCGGGGAAGTTCCGCGGCGCCTTCAGATCGGGCTGGGTGATGGCGCGCTGGATCACGCGCTGCTGGGCCGCGGCGAGATCGAGCCCGCCGCGGCTCAGCGTGTAGTCCTGATTGTTGTAACGATCGACGAAGCTGATCTCGGCGCGGACAGTCTCGAACAGCTCCCTGGCCCGCTCGCCCTCGTAGGTCCAGACCACCATCGGCCCGGCCACGGTGTCCTGCTGCGGGGCGGTGGGCTGTGGTGCGATGTCGTGCTGCTGGCGCTCCATCTTCTCCGGCGGACCAAAGAGGAGGAGCATCCGGCCGCGATCGGTGAGCGATCCCTTGCGGTTGCGGGCGCCGCCGAGCTTCTCGTCCGCGGTGCGGACCAGCGCGTCGAAGCGCTCGCGGAATTCGTTGCGCGCGGTCTCGGGCGTCGGATCGCGCCGCGCCCAGAAGAGCGCGACGAAAGCCTCCGCCTCCGCGTCGGTCCGGATCGCCTTCCACCGCGCGATCTCGTCCCGGGTCATGAAGTACTGCGCCGGCCCCCTGCCCCACTCCGCCAGCTTCGCGTCGAGGGCAAACCCGGAGGTTGCCGCCAGCCCGAGCGCGGCCGCGACGCAGACGATTCGGACAGTCTGGAAGCGCATGGATTCGCGCGTCGAAACAGGCCCGTCACGGGCCTATTCCCCCGCTACTGCTGGTCGAAATTCTCCATCTCGTCGTACAGGCGATCCATCTCGGTGTCGATCTCTTCCTGCTTCAGGATCCCCTTGCGCACCAGGAGCGCCGCAAGGCTGTGCAGCAGGATGCCGTTCTCGATGATCATCTGCTCGATCTGCTCGTCTTCGTCCTCGTATTCTTCACCGTCGGTCTTCTCGATGTCTTCAGCCATGCTTCCTCCTTACGTCAGCCCGACGTGTACCACTGGCCACATGCCGCTGGCAACCGTAAAATCCGCGCACGATGAAACGAGCTCTGCTTGCCTTTGCCTTCCTCCTCCTCGCCGCCTGCCAGCGGGAGACGACTACACCGGCCACGTCCACAGCCACGACGCCCGCCACGCCGGTCGCCACACCGTTCCGGATCGGCCTGCTCACCCCCGGCTCCATCAATGACGGCGGCTGGAACGCCATCGCCTACGAAGGCTTGCAGCGGGCGAAGGCGGAGCTCGGTGCCGAGGTGTCGCACCAGGAGACCAAGACCCCCGCGGAGTTCGAGGAAGGGTTCCGCTCCTACGGCGCGAAAGGCTTCGACCTCGCCTTCGGCCACGGTTTCGAGTTCCTCGACCCGGCCCTGAAGCTCGGCCCGCAGTATCCGAAGACGATCTTCATCACCACCTCCGGCAACCGCACCGCCGCCAACGTAGCGCCGATGGTGTTCGAGCTGGAGCAGGCCACGTATCTCCTCGGCGTGATCGCGGCCCGTGAGTCGAAGACCGGCAAGGCCGGCCTGGTGGGCGGGATCAAGCTGCCGTCCATCGATTCGACGTTCCTGGCCTTCAAGGCCGGCGCGCATTCGGTGAATCCGAAGTTCGAGGTGCGCGAGATCTACACCGGCAATTTCGATGACCTCGGCGCCGCGAAGGTGGCCACGCTGTCGCTCATCAACGCCGGCTGCGACTTTGTCTTCCACCAGGCCAACGAGGCCGGCCGCGGCGTCTTCCAGGCCTGCAGCGAGCGCAAGGTACGCTGCTTCGGCTCGAACAAGAACCAGAACGATCTCGCCCCCGACGTGATCGTCGCCTCGGCGGTCCTCGACGTCCCCAGCGCCTTCCTGCACATGGCCAAGCTCGTGCGCGACAAGCAGTTCAAGCCGCAGGTCTACATGCTGGGCATGAACGAAGGCATCGTCTCGCTCGTCTGGAACGACGCGCTGAAAGCGCAGATCGCGCCGGCCACGGTGGCCGAGGTGGAGCGCCTGGAGAAGGACATCCGCAGCGGCGCGCTGAAGGTGCCGCGGGGGTTCTGATGGCGCGATCT
>JAXDJK010000507.1:0-6550 GCA_034665665.1 Acidobacteriota bacterium | reverse complement strand
ATCCGAAGAGCACATCGGGTTGCGACGGCCAGAGCTCCACCAGCGGCTCCAGACCGAGTTGAAGCAGCGGGACAACTACAGCAGCGGCGCTGCCGGGCTGGCCGAACGAGACGGAGTGGGTACCGGTCTCCGGCCCTGCCGCATAGCGGGGGACGAGCTCGGTGAGTGCGGACGTGAAGGACGGGATAGCGGATGACATCGGCCGAACCCTCCCAAAGTACCACGCGCACGGTTGGCGGCTACAATGGCGCGCCTATCGGAGCAGAGGGAGCGTGAGCATGAAAACCGTGATCCGGAATGGCCGCATCGTGACCGCGGTCGATGACTATTACGCCGATATCCTCATCGAAGACGGGACGATCTCCATGATCGCCAGGTCCATCGAAGTGGAGGCGGATCGGGTCATCGACGCCAAAGGGCGGCTGGTCATCCCTGGCGGAATCGATCCGCATACGCACATGGAGCTGCCGTTCGGCGGGACGTCGTCGTCCGACGACTTCCGGACCGGCACGATCGCGGCCGCATACGGCGGGACAACCACCATCATCGACTTCGCCGTGCAGTATCGCGGGCAGTCGCTGAACGAGGCGCTGGACGCCTGGATGGCCAAAGCCGAAGGGAAGACGTCCGTCGACTACGGCTTCCACCTGATCTGCACCGACCTGCCCGACCAGCGATTGAACGAGATGCAGGGGATGATCGACCAGGGCGTCTCGAGCTTCAAGCTCTTCATGGCCTACCCGGGCGTCTTCCTCGTCGATGACGCCACGATCTACAAGGCCATGACCATGGCGGGCGATCACGGCGGGTTGATCTGCATGCATGCGGAAAACGGCATCGTCATCGACGAGATCGTCCGGCGCGCGCTGGCGCAGGGGAAGACCGCGCCGAAGTACCACGCGCTGACGCGGCCGACCAAAGCCGAGGCCGAGGGCGTGCATCGCGCCATCGCCATCGCCGACATGGCCGGGGCGCCGGTGTACATCGTCCACCTCAGCTCCAGCGACGCGCTCGACGAAGTGACCCGGGCCCGCGACTACGGCGTGCCGGTCTTCGCCGAGACATGTCCGCAGTATCTCTTCCTGGACTACACGGCGTACGAGCAGCCTGGCTTCGAAGGCGCCAAGTACGTGATGACCCCGGCCCTGCGCGAGCAGTGGAACCAGGACAAGCTCTGGCGCGGCCTCAAGTTCAACGACCTGCAGGTCGTCTCCACGGACCACTGCCCGTTCTGCATGAAAGAGCAGAAGGAGCTCGGGAAGGACGACTTTTCGAAGATCCCCAACGGCGGGCCCGGCGTCGAGGAACGGATGAGCCTCATCTTCAACGGCGGCGTGGCGCAGGGGCGGATCTCGCTGAACCGGTTCGTCGAGATCACCTCGACGGCCGCGGCCAAGATCTTCGGCCTCTTCCCGCGGAAGGGGACCATCGCGGTCGGCTCCGATGCCGACATCGTCATTTTCGATCCCGAGGAAGAACGGACCATCAGCGCCAAGACGCACCACATGAACGTCGATTACTCGTGCTACGAAGGCATGCGCGTGCGCGGCGTGACCAAGACCGTGCTCTCGCGCGGAGAGCTGGTCATCGAAGAGGGGAAATACGTGGGCCGCGAGGGTCACGGGGAGTTCCTCAAGCGCGGCCAGGCGTTCTCACCGAGATAGAATCCCCCGCACACCACCTAAGGAGCCCATCAATGCGTGTCGTCAAAGCCGGCCTCATTCAGACCTCTCTCGCGTGCGATACGAGCGAATCGCTCGAGAAGATCCGCGAGGCCCAGATCGACAAGACTCTCAAGTACATCGACCAGGCGGGGAAGGAAGGCGTGCAGGTGCTCTGCATGCAGGAGATCTTCACCGGGCCGTACTTTTGCGCCGAGCAGAATCCGCGCTGGTATGACGCCGTGGAGAAGATCCCGGACGGTCCGACCACGAAGCTGATGCAGGAGTACGCCAAGCGCTACAACATGGTCATCGTCGTTCCCCTCTATGAAGAGGAGGAGTCGGGCGTTTACTACAACACCGCCGCGGTGATCGACGCGGACGGCAAGTACCTCGGCAAGTACCGCAAGAACCACATCCCGCAGGTGGCGCCAGGCTTCTGGGAGAAGTACTACTTCCGCCCCGGCAACCTCGGGTACCCGGTCTTCGACACGGCGTACGGCAAGGTGGGCGTGTACATCTGCTACGACCGCCACTTCCCCGAGGGAGCGCGCGAGCTCGGGCTGGCCGGCGCGGAGATCGTGCTCAATCCGTCCGCGACCGTGGCCGGGCTGTCGGAGTACCTGTGGAAGCTCGAGCAGCCCGCACACGCGGTGGCGAACGGTTACTTTGTCGGCGCCATCAATCGCGTCGGCATGGAGGGTCCGTGGAACATCGGCGAGTTCTATGGGCAGAGCTACTTCTGCGATCCTCGCGGCCAGATTGTGGCCATTGCCAAGCGCGATGAAGACGCGCTGGTCACGGCCGAGCTCGACTTCGACAAGATCCGCGAGGTGCGCAACACCTGGCAGTTCTACCGCGACCGGCGGCCTGAGACGTACAACGGCATCGTCCGCCTCTGAGGCATAGTGCTTGCGATGTGTCCTCCGTCAGGAGGACACATCATGTCGAACCAGAACAATCGCGGCGGCGATGACGCCGCCTCCAGCAACCAGCCAGCCGAGCCGAGCCGCCGCCACAAGAGCGGCGGGCACATGGGCGCCGGCAAGTCGGGCGGCAAGAGCTTCGGCTCCGAGAAGCCCGAGGAGCGGGACAACAACGGCAGCCGCGAAGCGGGCAAGGACTGGGACGGAGATCCGAACGTCGAGTAGGCCGCGGTTAGACTTTGCGCGATGAGCGAGTTTCGCGCCCTTCGCGCTGACGATTTCGATACCGTCCACGCCACCTTCCTGGAGGCGTTCAGCGATTACGTGGTGCCGTTCGCGTTGACGCGTGAGCAACTCACCGAGATGCTCACGCGCCGCGCGTATCGGCCGGCGGCGAGCGTCGGCGTCTTCGACGAAGGGCGGCTGGTGGCGTTCACGCTGAACGGCGTCGATGGCGAGACGGCTTACGACACCGGCACGGGCGTGGTGCCGTCGCATCGGCGTCGCGGGCTTGGTGGGGCGATGCTCGACTTCCTGCTTTCAGCGCTGCGGGAGCAGGGCTGTACGCGGTACCAGCTGGAGGTCATTGCCAGCAACACGGCGGCGGTGGAGCTCTACCGCTCGCACGGGTTCGAGGAAACGCGCGGCCTGCAATGCTGGAGCTTTACGGGCGGAGGCGAGGGCGAAACCGCGGGTGACCAGGCGGGCACCATTCACGACGAATGGTGCGACGCCGCACCCTCCTGGCAGAACACCACCGCCTCCATTCATCGCGCCCGCGATCGCTACGTGATCCTGGGCGAGACCGGCGGCTATGCCGTGCTCTTCCCCGCCACCGGCGACCTCCCCCAGCTCGCCGTGCAGCCGGAAGCACGCCGGCGAGGCGTTGGCACTCGCCTTCTGCAGCGTGCGGCCGCGGTCGCGGGCAAACCCTTGCGCATCCTCAACATCGACGAGCGCGACGACGGCATCGCGACGTTCCTGACGGCAGCAGGCGCCTCGAGGACCGTCCGGCAATTTGAGATGCTGCGCACGCTCTGACTGGCGAAGTTCGTGCTTTCGCCTCCCTGCGGTGCCAGGCATGCCCACGAGGAACGTGCTCGTCGTCGAAGACGACGACAGGATCCGGCAATCGCTGATCGAATACCTCGTCCAGTCGGCCGGGGCCGTCCGCGTCGATGCGGCCCGTGACGGCGCCGACGCGCTGCATGCCGTCTCCCGCACCCGCTACGACGTGATCATCCTCGACCTGATGATGCCGTACATGAACGGCATCGACTTCCTCGACTCGCTGCAGATCGTGAGACCGCGGGATCAGCCGGCCTGCTTCGTGGTCACGGGCATGCCGGCCGACGAAGTGCCGGCTGAAGCGATCCTGCAGCGGTTTGCGGGCCTGGTGCGCCGCGTCTTCCGAAAGCCGATCGATCTTCGGGAGCTCGGCCGCTGCGTCGCAGACGCGCTCACCCCCGCCGGGTAGCTCAGCGGCCCAACGCTTCGTCGATGGCGCGGATGACCACGTCGCGTGACAGATCGGCCTTGTTGATCACCGCCGACGCCCGCGTCTGGATCTGGCTGCGCTCCTCGTCGTTGATGAAGCGGGAGGTGATCACGATGACCGGGATCGCAGCCGTGGAGGGATCGCTCTTGAGGCGCTGCAGCACTTCGTGGCCGCCGATGCCCGGCATCATCAGGTCGAGCAGAACGATGTCCGGACGATCGGTCTGCGCGCGGGCGATGCCGGTCGTTCCGTTTTCCGCTTCGATGATGGTCGTACCGGGCCGCGCGGCGAAGCTGCCGATGGCGTAGCGGGCCGTTTCGTCGTCATCGACGATCAGGATGCGCGTCGGCGCGCCCGCGGCCACCTCGGGCCGGCCGATGGCGCCGCGCGTATGGCGCCGCGGCTCGGCTGACGGCACGCCGGAGAACTCGATCGGGATCTCCGCGGTGAAGGTGGAGCCGAGGCCCGGCTCGCTGCGGACGGCCACCACGCCGCCGAGGAGCGCGGCCAGCTTGCGCGTGAGCGGCAGCCCGAGGCCGGTCCCCTTCTGGCGCTTCTGGAGCGGATTGTCGATCTGTGAGAACTCCTCGAAGATCCGCTCCTGATCCTCCGGCGCGATACCGATGCCGGTGTCGCTCACCGAGAACAGGATCGTGCCACGCTCCGGGATGTGGGACGCGGCGACACGGATCTCGCCGGCCTCCGTGTATTTGAGGGCGTTGGAGATGAAGTTGCGCAGGATCTGCGAGAGCTTCCCTTCGTCCGTGTACATGGCCGGCAGGCCCTCGACCTCCTCGAAGACCAGCGCCAGCGAGCGGTTCACCAGCAGCGGACGGAGCATGCCGCGGAGGGCGCTGAAGAGGTTCGGGACTTCCAGGTCGGTCGGCCGCACCTCGGTTTTGCCGGCCTCGATCTTGGCCAGGTCCAGGAGGTCGCTGACCAGCGCCTCCAGGTCCTCCGCCGAGCGGCGGATCAGGCCGAGCTGTTTGCGCGCTTCGGCATCGAGCGCAGCCTCCCCGAGCAGACGGGTGAGCGCGAGGATCGAGTTCACCGGCGTACGGAACTCGTGGCTCATGTCGGAGAGGAACCGTGTCTTGAGCGAGTCAGCACGCCGGAGCGATTCGGCCTTCTCGTCCAGCTCCGCATACAGCGCCAGCACGCCGCGATTGGTGTCCTCGAGCTCCTGATTCAGCCGCTCGAGCTGTTCCTGCCGTTCGTTGAGGTCGCCCAGCGCCTGGAGCAGCTCGCCGTTCTGCTGCTGAATTTCTTCGATCGGACTCTCGGGCCGTTGCCGGGAGAGGTCGTCGACCAGCTTCATGACCCCCGCCGGTGTGATCGCCTCGGCCGTGGCCGGAAGGCGCTTCTTCATCACGACCGTGGTGCCTTTGCCCGGCGCGGTGCTGATCGTGAGCTCGTCCATCAGGCGGCGCGCGCCGAGGATGCCCAGTCCCATGCCCGTCGTGGAGCGGTACCGGCCGCTCAGCACTTCGTCGAGCTTCTCGATGCCGGGCCCGTGATCGATGATGGTCATGACCAGCCACTGCAGCGGGGCCTCGACCTCGATTCTGAACTCGAACTTGCCGCCGCGGCCGTAACGGAGCGCGTTGCGGGCGATCTCGGAAGCCACCGTGGCGATGCGGGTCTGGTCCTGCTCGTCGAAGCCGAGCAATGCGGCGATCTGCCGGGCGCGCCGGCGCGCTGCCACGAGGTCGTACTCGAAGTGCAGCGAGATCGAAGAAATCGGGGTGACGGGCATGGTCAGGTCGTCGCTTTCGCCACGACCACCGTTGCGTCATCCGTTCCACGGCAGTGGTCGCGAAAGAGCACGGCCGCAATCAATACCGGGTGGCGGTCGAACAATCCCGGATAGTTCGTGACCGACCAGCTCGCGGAGATCCCGTCGGACTGCATGACCAGCACCGACGACGAAGCCCACGGATACGAGAACGTCTGCACGCGCCGCATTTCGTGGCCGACGATGCCCGGCATCGACACCACCTTGCGGTGCGCGTCGTCGGTCGTGACCGAGCCGGCGATGTTGCCGACCCCCGCGAACTCCATCCGGCCATCGGTGAGGAAGATCCGCGCGATCCCGACGGCCGCGCCGCGCGTCGGGCGAACCGCGGCGTGGGCATCCTCGAGAATCCGCGCAAGATCGCTTTCGGCCTGCTCGTGCATCACCCGGATGACGCCGCGCGCGGCCGTGGCCGCGGCCGGACCGTGCCCGAGCCCGTCTGCCACGCCCACCGTGACCACGTCGCGGCCGTTGAGCGCCATCCAATCGTCGCCCGATTCCTCTTCGCCGCGCTTCGGCAGGCAGATGCCGCCGATGGAGATCCGCGGCGGACGTGCCAGCCCCGGAAGCGGTGGACGGCTACCGCCCTCATCGGCCGTCACACAGCAGTACACGGCGGTGCCTTTATCGGGCAACGTGTACAGATCGACGAACGAGGCCCTGCGTTGCA
>JAXDJK010000506.1:0-4536 GCA_034665665.1 Acidobacteriota bacterium | reverse complement strand
CCTACCGCCTCTCAACCCATGGCCACCCTGCCCGTAGAAGGCCGCTGGTCGATCCGGCTGTTGTCGGATGAGGACCTGCGTGACGCGCTGGAGTTCCTCCAGCGCGATCCGCTGATCAATGTCTATTTGATCTCGCGGCTGCTCGAGGAGCGGATGCTCGCGGCGACGCAGATGGTGGTGATCCGCTACAACGGCGCGATCGTGCTGGTGGCGTCGCTGGCCACCAACATCGTCCTGGCCGGCGAGCCGGCCACGCCGCAGGACATCACCCACTCTGCCGTGGCCCTCGTGGCCGACCGCATCCTCACCCGCATGCTGCCGGTGCGGGCCATCATCTCGCCGGCGGTATTGGTCGAAGAGCTCTGGACGCAACTGCGCACGCGGCTCGATCCCCCCACCGTCGTGCGCATGAACCAGCCGGTCTATGCGCTGCGCAAGCGGCTCGACTATCCCGATCTCACCTCCGCCCGCTACGGCAGCATGCGCGATCTCGATCAGCTCGTTCCCGCCTGCGCGGCCATGCACCGGGAGGAAGTGGGGATCGATCCCCTCGAGCGTGACGCTGCCGGCTACCGCGAGCGCATCCGTGAGCTGATCGAAAAGAAGCGCTCCGTCGTGCTCATCCACGAGGGCCTGATCGGCGCCAAATGCGAGTACTCGGCCGTCACCGCCGAGGCCGTGCAGCTCATGGGCGTCTGGACCAACCCGCGCTTCCGCCGCCACGGCCTCGCCCGCGAACTGCTGCAGGAAGTCTGCGGACATCTCCTGCGGAGAGGGAAGATCGTCACCCTCTTCGTCAACGACTTCAACCAGCCCGCCATCAGCCTCTACGAGGCGCTCGGCTTCCAGCGCATCGGCCTCAACCGCGCCTTGATCTGGTAACGCGGCGCGGCCTCTGCTTGGGCGCGCGCATTGCAAAATTCCAGATACCGCTCAATGCGGCATTGCATGCAGGGCGCCGGACACGTCGGCGGCTGTGGGAGGTAACGAATGCCTGAAGTAGGGACCGTGAAGTGGTTCAACAACGACAAGGGATACGGCTTCATCAAGCGGAGCACCGGCGAAGATGTGTTCGTCCATCACTCGGCCATCCAGGCCAGCGGCTATCGCACGCTGAATGAAGGAGAGCAGGTCGAATTCGAGGTCAAACAGGGCCCGAAAGGCCTGCAAGCGGAAAACGTCCGTCGCGCCGAGGGAGGCAGCCAGCAGGAAGCCATGTAGCGCGGCCTTACTCCTGCGTCGTGGAGGTCTGCACGCGGGCCATGAACCAGGCACCGAGCGCCCCGCCGATGGCAGCGCCTGGCAGCGCCTGGCCATAACCTTTCATCGTCAGCAGCACCGCGGCGACGACTCCGGCGAGCACGAACAACACGCGGATAGAGAGATCCTGGACGTCGAGTTTCATGAGCTGGACCGCGGCTGGACAACCGCGTATGACCATGATTGTAGCAAGCGTCGGCGCCCGCCGGCCTTCCAGCGGGCGCGCGCGGTCCAACGATTCTGTTACATACGGTCTGGTACCGGGATACCCAGCAGGTCCAGCGCCGCCACCATCGTCCGGCGGAAAATCTCCGCGCAGACAGCCCGGCGCTGCCGTTCGATGTCGTCCTTCTCCGGGAGGATCGGGTACTTGTGGTAGAAACTGTTGAACTTCTGGGCCAGGTCGAGCAGGTACTGCGTGATCACCGAGAGCTCCAGTGAATCGACGCCGCGGCGGATCGCGGCCGGCAGCTCGGCGCTCAGCCGCACCAGCTCCCACATCTCATCCGTGAGCCCCTGATGCAGCGTCAGGTCATCGATGGAGCGCTCTTCGATGCGCGGATCGACGCCCCGCTCGGCCATCTTCCGGAAGATGTTCTGCACCCGCACGGTCGAATACTGCAGGTACGGCCCTGAATCGCCCTCGAACTTCAGCGCTTCGTTGAAATCGAAGGCGATGACCTTGTTCCGGCCGAAGCGGAGCATGAAATAGCGCAGCGCCGCAATCGCCACCTTGGTGCCGAGAGCCGCGATCTCCTCTTCGGTGAACTCGCCTGCATTGGCCCGGATCGCCTCGGCCGCCTTCTCCTGCAGCTGGTCCATCAGATCGTCGGCCTTCACGCCGAAGCCCTTGCGGCCCGACATCTCGACGTAGGCGCGCGAGGCATCCTCGTCCGAGATCTCCATCCCCAGCGCCTTGGCCGTGGTGGGAGTCAGCGCCACCATCTCATAGGAGAAGTGGATCGAATTCTCCGCCGCCGCCTGGTAGCCGAGCAGGCGCACGCCTTCTTTGACCACCTTCTGCAGGTAGGCCTGGCGCGTGTCGATTACGTTCACCACCCGCTTCGCACCGCCGAACCGCGGCGCACTCGGGTCGCCGCTCTTGCCGTGGATCGTCTCCCACAGCACGTGACCGTTCGGGTACTCCGAGAAGCGCTGGTACTCGAACGTGCGGTCCAGCATGCCCAGCTTCCACAGCTGGTACGCGATGTCCTTGCCCGTGTACGTGACGGTCCCGTTGGAGCGCACCAGGATCTTGTCGGCGTTGTCCATGCCGGCAAACTCCTCGGTCTCCGCGAGCTTCATCACCCAGCAGCCCTTGGCCTTCCCTTCTGTCTCCAGCACGACCGTGCCGGAGCTCTTCATCAGCTCGAAAGCGCGGTCCCAGAAGTGGGCGTGGATGATGTCGCTCTCCTTCGGCAGGAGGTCGTAGAGGATGCCGAGGCGGAGCATGGTTTTGATGTGCCGCTGCACGACCGCGCGAGCCACCAGCGCCGCCAGCTCGGCCGTCTCCCCTTCCTGCTGCTCGATCTTGTGCAGCGTCTCGCGCCGCCACTCCAGCGCTTCCGGATGCTCGGCGTAATAGCCGGCCATCTTCGAGTACAGGTCCCAGCAAAAGTAGTCGAAGGGGACGTTCGGGTCCTCGATGCGCTTGCGCACGGCCTCGACACCTTCCTTCTGCAGACGCTCGAATGCCACCACCACGTCCGCCACCTGCACGCCGGTGTCGTCGATGTAGTTCTGCGTCTCGACGTGATAGCCGAGCCACTTCGAGCAGCGCACGTAGGTGTCGCCCAGGACGGCGTTGCGGATGTGGCCGATGTGCGCGGCCTTGTTCGGGTTGATGTTGGTGTGCTCGACAATCACCCGCTCGCCGTGGGGCGGTGGCGGGACCATCACCCCGCGAAAATGCGCGGCCGTGAACGAGCCGCGGTCGATGCGGAAGTTGAGGTAGCCCGCGCCCTCGATGGTCACGGACTCGACGTACAACGGCAGGGTCATGCCTTTCGCCAGCTGCTCGGCGATCTCGCGTGGCTTGCGCTTGAGCGCCTTGGCCAGCTCCAGCGCGATCGGCGTGGCCAGATCGCCCATGTTCAGCTTCGGCGGCGCCTGCAGGACCACCCGGTCGACGGCGTGGCCGAAGAGCGCTAGCACGCGCGTCTTCAGGGTCTCGGTGAGCTCGGTGATGATGGACTCGAGGATCATGGGTTTACTCCCGTGGCGAACCACAATGTGTAGTGTCGTTCCAGACCTTCAGCACCCAGCGCTCGCCGCGGCGGAAGAAGGTATTGATGGCGGCATTGTCCTGGGCGAAGTGGCGCGCGGTCATCACCGGCAGCTCCAGCAGCGCCGTGACGCTGATGCGGATGGCCGTGCCGTGCGTGATGACCACCGGCTTGGCCGTGTTCATCGCGGCGAAGGCACGCTCCAGACGGCGCCGCACGTCTGCATGCGATTCGCCGCTCGGGCAGGCCGCCTCCTCGTCGTTGATCCAGCGCTGGTAGGCCTCTTCGTCCACCTGCCGCACGTCGAGGAAGGAGCGTCCTTCCCACGTGCCGTAATTCATCTCGCGCAGTTCGTCGAGCACCGTCACCGGCAGGCCGGTCGCTTCCGCCACGAGCTCGGCGGTCGCCAGCGCGCGGCCGAGCGGTGACGAATAGATGGCCGTGATCCCGGAGCTCTTCAGCCGCTCCGCGAGCGCACGCACCTGCCGCTCGCCGCGCTCCGAAAGCGCGCTGTCGTTCCACCCCTGTGCGATCCCGGCGACGTTGTGGACGGTCTCTCCGTGACGGACGAGGATCAGCTGCTGCATCACGCCACGACCGCGGGGTCGGGCACGAGCAGCGACTCCGCCGTCATCTCCGCCGGCTTCTCCAGCCCGAGGATCGTCAGGATGGTCGGCGCGACATTCGAGAGCGCACCGCCGCCGCGCAACGCGCCGAAGCGCTTCTTCGCGTCCACCAGAATCAGCGGCACGGGGTTCGTCGTATGGGCCGTGTGCGGCTGGCCGGTGGCGTCGTCGAACATCAGCTCGGCGTTGCCATGGTCGGCGGTGATCAGCGCCACGCCATCCACCGCGGCCGTGGCATCGAGGATGCGCCCTACCGCCGTGTCGGTGTCGTGCACGGCGCGCACGGCCGCTTCCATGACGCCGGTGTGTCCGACCATGTCGGGGTTGGCGATGTTCATGATGATGGCGTCGAAGTGCTTCGACGCGATGGCCTCGACCACCTTCTCCGTCACCTCGAACACCGACATCTCCGGCTTGAGATCGTA